>DATGJV010000672.1:0-9850 GCA_035295005.1 Ktedonobacteraceae bacterium
CTGTTGGTCAAGTGACTATGTTATACCCCTTGTATGCTTGCTAATTTACATGTTATACTCTTCTACAGGTGGTGTGTAATATTTTCCTCTATCTCCTATCTGGGCGCAACGAGTTGCGCTCTAGAATCTTCATGGAGGGCCTACATGGCTAAAACTGTGCTTCTCTGGCGACGCTGCCGACGCCTCGCTGTGCCGTTGATCCTGGCTTTCGCTCTGCTCTTTGTATTTGTCCCTTCAACCTTTGCCGCAACTGCGACGACAGCCCGTCACCGTCATCATACAGTGGTGGGGCCGAAAAATCGTTACCTTGCCCTTGGCGATTCGCTCGCCTTCGGCTTCCAGCCTGACCTCAACTTTGACAGTGGCTACGCCGACGATTTCTACAGCAATTTGAAAGGTCATGGCGTCCAGCATCTGGCAAACATGGCGTGTCCTGGAGAGACCAGCGTCACCTTCCTCAACGGGAAATGCCCCTATCCGTACTTGCGCAAGTACCCGTACATTGGCTCGCAGTTGAACGCAGCTGTGGACTATATCAAGTATTATGCCGGGCAAGTTAGTCCTGTCACCCTCGATATTGGTGCCAACGATGTCAACCGTGATATCAACCCCAACAACTGCACCATTAATCAGCAGGGTTTTGAAGCCGACCTGGCAACACTTGATACGAATCTGACGCAAGTCATACTGCCCGCTCTCAAACAGGCATTGACGATCAATGGTCAAATGACCGGCGATATCGTCATGATGAACTACTACGACCCGTACCAGAACATTTGCCCCAACACCATCCCTGGCACAGAAGAGGTCAACGCTCATCTTGCCACCGATGTCAACGGGTTTGGCACCATCGTAGACGTTTTCACCGCCTTTGGCGGCCCCAACGTCCCGAACCATAACATCTGTAGCTATACGTGGATGTGCAGTATCTTCACAGATATTCATGCCACTACCAGAGGTTATCGCGTCATCGCCAACACCTTTGAGAACGGCTATGGATATTAATCTGTATTGTCTGATAACCTGACAACAGAATAAATCTCGACGCACCTGCGATTGATAGGCAACGAAATGATAGAGGAAAGCATGGGTACCACCAATCACTCGTGGGTGCGCCAGATTGTTGTATCGCAGTATATTTGGTGAACATCGCTTATTTCATTGCAATATGTTTCACCGTTCATGTATACTTTGGATGGAATATTTCTACTTTCCTGTGTCACATTCAGCAAAATCAGGAGGGCATCATGAATCAGGGTCTCAAAAGGGTTGACCGTGAATTGAAGCCGCTAGCTGCTCGTGAGGTGAGGTGGTGGACGTGGAAAAAGGTGCTTGTGGCATTTGTAGTGATATTCGTGTTATTGGAAATAGGTACCTATGCTTTCAACTGGACCTGGACTGGATTCAAGGGCAATGATACCGTCTGGGCTTATCTGCAATTGCTGTTGCTTCCGATTGCGCTGGCTGCAGTGCCGATCTGGATCATGGCGGAGGAAGCACAACGGCGTGTATGGATATCACAGTTGAAGATGGTGCTTGTGGTAGCGGTGGCGATCTTAGTGGTGTTGTTGATAGGAAGCTATGTTTTCAACTGGACGTGGACAGGTTTCAAGGCCAACGGTAGTCTTTGGAACTGGTTAGGCCTCTTCCTTGTACCAATAATTGTAGCTGTTTTGCCGATATGGTACAGCACACATCAGAGCAATAGTAGTGGTAAGACTGGTGAACCGCAACACGTGCAGCAACCCCCGTCCGCTCCCACATACCAGCAAGATTGGCCGCCCCCACCGCCTGTTCAGCCTCCGCAGCGGGTGCGGCCAGCACCGCAGGAATAGCTACCTGACCGATCAGGTGTGATAGCAAAAGAAATATCAGCATCTTTACCTGTTAAGGGGAACCAGCAGGCGTGATACGCCCAATCTGGTTCCTCCACGTGGTCGCCGTTTCTCTCTGAATGTAGTCGGAGAATCCAGCATAGGATGCTAATCAGCCTTGATAAACAAGCTTCTCGAATTCGAGAAACAAAGGTAACGACTTGATATCCCCGAAAGGAAAGATTTGTGTGGCGTATACACCGCCGATTCCGTTTGTGAGGTCAATCCAATAATACGTGTTGGCAAGCCCTGCCCAGGCAAGGCTCCCTGCCGGGCGACCGGTCTCGGCCTGTTCGTTATTTATCATGAAGCTCAAGCCCCACCCTTTCGACATGCCGGGGAAGAATTCCGCGTCGTTGGACACCGTTGGCATCACGGTCTGTAACATTGTCACCTGACAGTCACCCATAGCATTGCCAGCCATCAGGTCAACCGTCTCAGGTTCCAATATTTGCACCGAACCGGCACTGCCATGATTGAGAATCATGCGAATAAACTTCAGATAATCGCCCACAGTGCCGTAAAGGCCGCCGCCGCCCATCTCGAACTCAGGGTCCTGGGGAACTTCAAACTCGATAGGAACAAGTTCCCCGTTATCGCCACGCTGGTGGACAGTTGCCAGCCGTTCCCGCATGGCTGGTGTGATACGGAAGCCTGTGTCATTCATTCCCAGTGGTCCAAATATGTGTTCAAAGAAATAGTCGCCCAGTTTTTGACCACTGACAGCCTCCACCATTTTTCCTGCCCAATCTATATTAATGCCGTATTCCCAGCGTTCACCCGGATCTGCCAGTAGCGGCAATTGCAGGGTTGCGTTCTGGCAACTGATGATAGGCGGCAAGCCCTTGAGTTGTTGATAGCGCACGACGGTCGCGTTCCAAAACTCATAAGCGAAGCCAGCAGTGTGCGTAAGCAAGTGACGCAGCGTGATTGCCCGTTTTGGCGCTCGCGTGATTGGCTGACCATCCGCGTCAAATCCTTCAAGCACGCGCACTTCACCCAGTTCTGGCACCACCTCGCTCGCCGGGCTGTCGAGTGAGAGTTTACCTTGCTCTACAAGCTGCATGGCGGCTGTGCCGGTTATAGCCTTAGTCATCGAGGCGATCCATACGACGGTATCGAGAGTCATCTCGATTGACTCACCCAGCACACGTGAGCCGAAACCGCCCTCATAGATCGTTCCATTACGATCAGTAGCAACAGCTACCACTCCAGGGACATCACCAGATTGCACTGCCGTTTGCAAAAGAGCATCTGCTCTGGTCTTCAGTGACATGAGACTCTCCTCCTGTGTTTTTAGTAGGTTCAGGCAATCGCCGAATCGGTAGATGATCCTTTGCTTTTTTAGGTGGGCAACAGGATACTTCATCTACAAGCATATATAGCAATTACGCAGGTACAGATGTCAAACGGTGATACTACCCTTTGCGTAGTTGTTTCAATATCTGTGCAACGACATGGATAGTATTCCTCAAGAGTATTCTCATCATCCCTGAAAATGCGGCACCACACTCTTCCCAAACAATTCCAGCGTCTCACTATCTAGAACGCGGAAGATGAAGTGGGAGACGCCAACAGCACGGAATTGCTCCAGTTCATGGATAACCTCTGCACTATTGCCAGCGACAAAATGTTTGTCGGGGCTGCGCACCACCTTTGATGGGTCTTCTGAGAGACTGAGTGTGCTGAGATATGTCAGACGGATGGTTTTGGGATCGCGGCCAATTTTCGCGCAATGCTCTTTGAGAACGGAGACTTTGTGCGCGTACTGCTCGACGGGAACGGAATTGAAGTTGTACCAGTCGGCGTAACGGGCGACGATGGCAAGGGTGCGCTTTTCGCCACCACCGCCAATAAGGAGTGGAATGGCGGGGTCGGGTTGCGGCTCGCAATACGCATTGGCAATAGAGTAGTGCTTGCCCGTGAAAGTCGCGGGACGTTGTGTCCACATGGTCTTGATAATGGCTGCCGCTTCGGCCAGTTCCTCCGTCCGCGTGCGAGTATCGGGGAAGGGATAGCCGTAGGCATGGTATTCTTCCTCTTTCCAACCCGCGCCGAGACCCAGAATGAAGCGCCCACTGGAGAGAAATTGCAGGTTCGCCATCATCTTCGCCAGCAAGGCCGGATTGCGGTACGCCTGGCTCATCACCAGCGACCCAACGGAATATGCTGGAAATTCAGCAGCAAAATAGGCCATTGTGGTCAGACATTCGATAGTTGCCTCTTCACCCCATTCGAGATGGTCTTCGATCCACAGCGTTGTGAAGCCCTCTGGCAGAGCGCGAATCAGTTGCCGGTTATAGTCGAACAGTTCGCGACCAGGAAAATCTTTTGGTGTAGGTTGCAACATTAGGCCAAAATCTGCAGTTGCCATTGTATTCTATCCTTTGCTGTTAAATCCTGTAGGGGCTGTTTTATCAGCAAATGGTGCAATAGCCGATCAATCGGCGGTGGGCGCGATCAATCGGCCCCTACAGGTTATTCACGGGGCCACGCATACCCGGCGGACTGGTAGATAGCCTCGATAGTGGCAAGATTTTCGATGGTCTCCTCCAGCGCGAGAGGCGCGGCATGGCCGAGACGAATGGAGTCACCGAAATGCTCAACTTCAAGGCGATATTGGTCAATGGGCGTGAAATGTTGGTGGAGGCTCTGGCCCTCGGTTGTCATCACAACAACGGTCTCGATATTGCCGGGGGTGAATGGCAAGGGAATAGTGATTGTACCGGCATCTCCGATGATTTCGCCTACCTGACGTGTGGGCAGTTCAAGATTTGAGTCAATCAGACCGAAGCAGCCATCACCGAAATCGAGAACGGCGCTGGCTGCACGTTCGACTTCACCCTGTGTGGGAGTGTAGACGCGAGCGCCAACCGCAATCGGGGTGCGACCGAAGATGGCACGGCAGAGATTGATGGGATAACAGCCAACATCCATCAACGAACCTCCGGCGAGTGCGGCTTGCAGACGGATATCGTGCGTGCGTGAGCCGATGTTAAAGGCAAACGAAGCATGTATCAGCCTGACGTTTCCAATACGGCCTTCCTTGATTTGCTCTAACGTCCAGATGATCTGGGGATGAAAACGGTACATGAACGCTTCCATCAATAACATACCTGTATCGTTGGCGGTCTGTACCATCATCACGCCTTGCTCGGCGGTCACAGCTAGAGGCTTTTCACACAGGACATGCTTTCCTGCCCGTAATGCCTTGATCGTCCATTCAGCATGTAAACTATTGGGCAGAGGGTTGTAAATCGCCTCAATTTCGGGATCATCCAGTACGCTCTGATAATCTCCATAGATACGTATATCAGGTGCGAAAGTGTAAGCCTCCTGCGCCTGTTGCACATTGCGACTGCCAACTGCCACCAACCGTCCATTACTGGATGCCTGAATGGCGGGAGAGACGCGCTTCACGCCGATATTGGCGGCACTCAACACCCCCCAACGCACAGGATTTGTTTGCGGAGCAGTTTGAGATTGCATGATATGTAGCACCTCTTTCCTATAGTCGTTAATTGTCAACTCGGTAGGTTGCTGGTTTTATGCACAAGGATTATGCCAGACGCAACGTATGGGCAAATCTGATTACCGCATTAGTGGGTATACGCAGCCAACGTCCGAGTAGTGTCACAATACCGGCGGCCAGCAATCCATCTATCGCGCCACCCAGGATATCATCCGGGTAGTGGACGCCCACGTAGACACGCGCAAAACCAATACTACATGCTATCACAATCGAGAGGACAATGAGCCATATGGGTATATTAATACGGGAAAGATGCTGTGGAGGCTCTGTAGACCAGGTGGATTTCTGAGTAGTCTGGGTGTTCCGTGCGGTCAGCAGTGCGGGCAGGAGCGCGAAGAGCAGTACTCCCACGACGGCAAACGACCAGGCGGTATGATCGCTGGGAAATGAGGCGTCAGCCGCGTGGCTGATGAGCTGATTCACGTGATGAGAGATGAATGGACGCGGCTCAAATACAAATTGTTCAATGAGCAGGTTGAACCCATAAGCAAGAATACAGGCAACAGCTATCCATAGTACAGCCGACCGGCGTTCTTGCATAACCTTCACTTCAACTGGCATAAGGGAGCGTTTGCTCCATGCAAGCGGAATACCCCAGACAAACAGCAGCACTAAGAGCCATAAGAAAATTAAGTCATTGGCACAGAAAATCATCAGGGCATCAAGAAATGGATTATGCCCGGCTGGCGCATTGATGTCCTTAAATACCATATAGTTGAATTGCCATAAATCAGACATTATTTGCCTCTCCTATCTTTTTTGATAGGCCCATTATACACGAATACCCATTTTGGAAAAAGTGGGTAGTGCGGCAGAATATGCCTTTTGAGGAAGCCAGGCTGTAATTTCCTGGCTTCCTTTATTGATACTTTGTCTCATTGACAAATCTCGGTTGCTCATGTATAATTTTGGTAATGAGACAAAGTATCATTTATTTGGGAGGTTGCCATGCGAACAAAAAGATATACATTTTTACCGTTCATATTTATTATGCTGGTGCTCACTCTTGTGTTAGGAGCTTGTGGTATGCCTGCAGGAGGGGCAACTACCAATCCTTCCGCTGTTGTCACTATTGTCGCAGCAGAAAATTTCTATGGCGATATTGCGCGACAGGTAGGCGGAAGTCATGTTTCTGTCACCAGTATTCTTAGCGATCCTAATGTTGACCCGCATCAGTATGAGTCCAGTGTGCGGGACTCACTAACCGTAGGTCAGGCCAATATTGTTATCGAAAATGGCGAAGGCTATGATTCATGGATGGATAAGTTACTTGCTGCGTCACCCAATGGTAATCGTATCGTGTTAGTAGGCTCTACCATTGCTGGTACCAAACTGCCCGATAACCCACATGTATGGTATGACGTTCATAACATGATAATGGTTGCACAGGCTATTGATGCTTCTTTGAAAAAGATAGATGCTGCCCATGCCGCAAGCTATGATCAGAATTTGCAAACGTTTGTCCAATCTACGGCGCAAATTATTCAGAAAATGGACGAAATTAAAGGAAAATTTGCCGGTACGCCTGTCGGGTTGACGGAAGACATCTATCTCTATCAAGCATTGCCAATGGGACTCAACGTACTCACCCCACTTGAGTTCCAGAAGGCTGTCGCGGAAGGGAATGATCCGCCCGCCAACACTGTTGTTACAGCTAACAATCAGATTACGCAGCGTCACATTAAAGTGCTTATTTATAATGAGCAAACAATTACACCGATCACCACCAACTTGCAGAAGGCGGCGCAGCAGCAACATATTCCTATTGTCGGAGTAACAGAGACTATGCCAGCCGGTAAAACGTATCAGCAGTGGATGCTCGATCAATTAGCGGCGTTAGAAAAGGCACTGTAGGGGCTCGATTTATCGCGCCCACCGCGACGAGCGCAGCAATGTCGAGTCCCTATTATCAGATGAATTATTTAATCTGCATTATCTGCCTACATAACATGGGAGGAGAAATATCCATTGGTTCAGGAACCTGCGATAGAACTAGAGGACGTCAGCATATCGCTAGGCGGACGACCTATCTTACGCGATATGCATGTAACGATAGAGAAGGGCGAGTTTGTCGTCGTACTCGGCCCGAATGGCGCGGGGAAGAGTACCTTGCTAAAGATGCTGCTCGGCTTGCTGCGACCGAATACAGGGACGATTCACGTGCTGGGCAGGACGCCGCGCCGGGGCAATCCGTCTATCGGCTATGCTCCCCAGCATCGTGTACTTGAGTCCGATGTCGCCTTACGGGCGCGTGACCTGGTAGGGTTTGGCCTTGATGGCAATCGCTGGGGAACTGGTTGGCCTGGCCGCAAGCGCGATGCACTGATTGATCAGGCGCTGGACGAGGTACAGGCCACGAGCTTTGCCGATGCGCCCATTGGGCAGCTTTCCGGCGGTGAACAGCAACGTTTGTTGATTGCTCAGGCATTGTTGACCAATCCGCAACTGCTCTTGCTTGATGAGCCCCTATCGAATCTCGACATTGCGCGACAGCAAGACATCGTGGAACTGGTGAATCAGGTGTGTCGCTCGCGCAACGTCGCTGTCCTGTTAGTGGCGCACGATATCAACCCATTAATGCCAGTCGTTGATCGTGTACTCTATCTTGCAAATGGTCACAGCGCCATTGGTACACCCGCGGAAGTAATCACCAGCGCGACATTGACGAAACTGTACGGCACACCGGTCGAGGTTGTACGGGCTATGGATCGCATCTTTGTTGTTGGTGCGGAAGTGTGAGGAAGTGAGAGAAAGCATGAAAACCTATGTGGAATATATTTGACCTGTTACAATACCAGTTCATGCAAAACGCATTCATTGCCGGCTCTATCGTGGCGATTATCGCGGCTGCCATCGGATATTTCGTGATCCTGCGCGGCCTCACGTTCGCCGGTCACTCGCTGGGATATATTGGGTTCGCGGGTGCTGCCGGTGCGGTTCTGCTCGGCATTGATCCAGTTTTTGGCTTGCTCGCTTTCACCATTGGCGCGGCAATCGGCATCGGGATAGCTGGGAAAGAAGTGCGCGAGCGTGATATCGCGATTGGTATCATTACCATGTTGGGATTAGGACTTGGCGTCCTCTTTCTTGCGCTTTATACGGGTTATGCCGAACAGGCGTACAGTATTCTATTTGGCACCATAGTAGGGATAAGTCGTACAGATGTACTGGTAACGGCCCTGGCAAGTATTGTAGTAGGTGGTATATTGCTGTTCATTTTCCGCCCATTGCTCTTCAGTTCGCTTGATGAAGAGATGGCGGAGGCTCGTGGCGTCCCAGTACGCTTGCTCTCGATTCTCTTTCTTGTGTTGGTTGCGATGGTTGTTTCCATTTCTGTACAAATTATCGGCGTCCTGCTTATTTTTACTCTGTTGATTGGCCCTGCGGCCACAGCTTCCCGGCTGACCCATCGTCCCGCCAGGGCTATCTGGCTGGCGGTAATACTGGGATTGTTCTATACATGGCTTGGTATTTTCATTGCGGCGTATAACAACTGGCCTGTCAGCTTCTGCATCGCAACCCTTTCGTTTGGCGTCTATTTGCCAGTACGCTTGCTTTCACCATATTGGAGTAAGCGACGAAGAGTTGTTACGAACGCTGGAAGCCTGCTGAAGGCAGACCAGCAGATGCCAGTAGAGGAGGCGGAAAAAGTATGATACAGCTCTTGCAACTCGAATTTGTGCGGAACGCATTGATCGCGGGAACCATTGTTGCCATTCTCAGCGCGGTAGTCGGGTATTTCGTTGTACTGCGTGCGCAGGCGTTCGCGACGGAGGCCCTCTCAGATATCGGTTTTGCTGGTGCGACGGGCGCTGCCCTGCTGGGGGGTAGTTCGCTACTGGGAACGTTCGTCTTTACGTTGCTCGCCGCGTATGGCATCGGTGTACTGGGCGAGCGAGTGCGCGGGCGCGACCTGGAGGTTGGTATGGTGCTGGCCTTCGCGCTTGGTCTGGGAGTATTGTTTCTCAACCTCTACACACAATTTGCGACGGAGACGGTCAATATTCTTTTCGGCTCATTGCTCAGCGTCTCCCATGACAACGTGGTCATCATCGCGTGGGTGAGCTTTGCCATTCTGCTCATAGTGGCCTTTCTCTTTCGCCCCCTCCTGTTCGCCTCGATAGACCCGGAGATGGCGCAAGCGCGTGGCGTGCCGGTACGTTTGCTCTCTATTGCCTTCATGCTCATACTGGCTATCACCGTCTCAGAGGCGGTACAGATTGTTGGTGTCTTGCTCGTCTTCGCGCTCATCGTCGCGCCAGCCGCCAGTGCCGAACGCCTGACCAATCGTCCACTAACAACTATCGCACTCTCTATCCTGCTTGGTCTGGTCTTTACCTGGGGCGGCCTGATTCTGGCATTTGTGGGACACTGGCCCGTCAGCTTCTATATCTCCGGGCTGGCAGCCCTCACATACTTTATCTCGCTCATGGTGCATCGTATG
>DATGJV010000673.1:0-2964 GCA_035295005.1 Ktedonobacteraceae bacterium
AGAGTGCCATGAATGCGTTGAATCCTGTTATGCGCCTCGAAACCCAGATTACCGATGTACTGCAAGCCCATAATCCCTCAATGGATGCTGGTGCAATCCATTCACGCGCCCTGGAATTGCTGCGGCTGGTGGGTATATCGCACGATCGCTTGCGCAGCTATCCCCACGAATTAAGCGGCGGCATGCGGCAACGGGCAATTATCGCCATTGCTCTCGCGCTCAATCCAGAAATCATCATCATGGATGAGCCGACCACGGCCCTGGACGTGGTTGTACAGCGCGATATCCTGGTAGAACTGATGGCTCTACGTGAACACCTGAGCTTTGCGGTTATCTTCATAACACATGACCTCTCGCTCCTGTTGGAAATCGCCGATCAGGTATCCATCATGTACGCGGGTCGGATGGTCGAAACTTCCTCGTGGCGGGATATTTATCGCCATCCGCGCCATCCCTATACCTACGGCCTGCTGAACTCGTTTCCTTCGCTGCATGGGCCACGCCGGAAGATGACCGGTATTTCCGGCTCTCCGCCTGATCTGCGCAATGTCCCTTCGGGTTGCGCATTTCACCCACGTTGCCCGTTTGCGTTCAACGCATGCAGTGTGCAGTTGCCTGTGTTTGCTGCACCACAGGTAGTAGGGATGCATGTTGGCACGCAAGGTCTGGAGCAGGACGGCATAGTAGCAGGTGATGCTCTATCGTTTCGCTCGCAACAAAGCCAGGTGGCATGTCATTTATATAACGCGGAATATGTAGGTGCGTACACGAAAAAGGGTCCAGACCATGCCTCTCAGGAGGAAGGAGAAGGGAATAGCAATGAGTGACCATACTGCTGAGGCATTGCAAACAGTTGCATCTGACAAGATGGAGAAGCCAGCAAGTGAGCTAAGTGAGCCAGTGCTTGAGGCCGTACATTTAAAGAAAGATTTTCCCTTGCATGGCGTTCAGTTATTTGGAACAGCACAGGCCGTACACGCCGTGGAAGATACATCGTTAGCCCTGTATCCAGGTAAGGCCGTGGCTCTTGTAGGTGAAAGTGGCAGCGGCAAAACCACGGTTGCTCGCCTGCTGGCACGTTTGTACGAACCAACAGTCGGCGAGATTCGCTTTCAGGGCGTACCTGTAGCCAGAAGGCATACTGCTATGAGAGCTTACCGACGGCAGGTGCAGTACATATTCCAGGATCCGTTTTCGTCTCTCAACCCTGTCCATAATGTGCGCTATCACCTCGGACGCGCTTTACGCCTGCACCGCTACGTTCGTACCGTCCATGAAGAACGCCAGCAAATTCTTGCTCTGCTTGAACGTGTGAACCTGACTCCTGCTGAGCAATTTATAGATAAATTCCCCCATCAGCTCAGCGGAGGACAGCGCCAGCGTATCGCTATTGCGCGTGCGCTCGCGGTTCGTCCCTCGATTATTCTGGCTGACGAGCCAGTCTCAATGCTGGATGTATCCATTCGCCTGGACGTACTGAATCTGCTGTTGCGACTCAAGGAAGAGGATGGGCTGGCATTCCTCTTCATCACGCATGATATTGCCAGCGCACGCTATTTCGCGGAGGAGACGCTGGTGATGTATGCCGGTCAGGTGGTTGAGGGTGGACCAACTGAAGAGGTAATCCAGAGTCCGCAGCATCCCTATACGCAATTGTTGCTCTCAGCCGCGCCTGACCCCGATACAATGGGACATCGGCAAGCCGCGCAGGAGCAAGTCAATGCTGGTAAGGTAGGTAAGACAGGTGAGGCAAACTCGAAAGACCCTTCTGCGCGGGGAGAGCCACCCAGCCTGATTAACCCACCTGCCGGGTGCCGTTTTCATCCACGTTGTCCGCATGCTATGCCGGTATGTAGCCAGTCACGCCCCGCTCGTACCGACCTGGGAAATGGACACTGGACGCATTGTTTCCTCTATAGTCAGAAAGAGGAAACACCTGTAAAGGATGCAGTTCTCGCATAGGTTTTTCAGAAAGCATGGGAAAACTATTACACAAGTTTGTTTATCCTGTCACAGGCTGGCAGGCTTGCTAACCCGTTACCTGAAATAACACGAATACTAGCGAAAGATACCGCAAGAGGTGTCTTGTAGAGGAGGCCCAATGAGCATTACCAATGAAACCACATCCATGTCAAGCCCGCGTGTCGAGTCGCAGTCCGCTCCGGCGAATGTTGCCTTCCCGCCCGATTTTCTCTGGGGTGCCGCTACCTCGGCCTATCAGATAGAGGGCGCGGTACATGAAGACGGACGCGCTCCATCTATGTGGGATCGTTTCGCTGCCACGCCCGGTGCTACACACCAGGGCCAGACGGGCGAAATCGCGGCGGATCACTATCACCGTATGGAACAGGACGTTGCGCTCATGGCCGATCTCAATTTAAGCGCCTACCGTTTCTCGCTCTCCTGGTCGCGCATCCTGCCGCATGGCACGGGGGCAGTCAACGAACGCGGTCTCGATTTTTATGATCGCCTCGTTGATACTTTGCTGGCACGCGGCATTCGTCCGCTTGCCACACTCTATCACTGGGATTTGCCCATAGCTTTGCAAGATCGCGGCGGCTGGCTCGTTCGCGATACCGCCTACGCATTCGCAGACTACGTCGAGGTAGTAGCACAGCGTCTGGGAGACCGCGTTGACATGTGGCTCACCCACAACGAACCCTGGTGCAGCGCCTACCTCGGCTATGCTCTGGGCATTCACGCGCCCGGTCTGCGCGATAAGCAGTTAGCCGTGGAAGCGGGCCACCATGTCCTGCTCTCGCACGGTCTGGCTGTGCCTCGCATGCGTGCGCATCTTTCCTCTCAAGCACAGGTAGGCATTGCCATTGATTTCTATCCCGTTTATGCCGCCGATGATCGTCCCGAAACACTGCTTGCGGTCGAACACGCCGATGCCTTCCGTAACCGCTGGTTCCTCGATCCGGTAATGCGTGGAGAGTACCCTGACGGGCTTTTTACCAACAT
>DATGJV010000674.1:0-5590 GCA_035295005.1 Ktedonobacteraceae bacterium
CTTTCCGCAGGGGTGGTCGCTTAAGGACAGGCTCGTGAGAAGTAGTGTCCGCGTTCTTTAACACGAATTGCGACTCGTGTTTGCAGCACAGGTGTACCAATCACCACCAGTGCTATTTTGCGTCGGGTTCTGGCCAGATACCCAACCAATCCAGGGGGGATTGCCAGCAGTAAGGCTATGCTGCAAGGCATTGAGGTAAGTCCACGTGCCGTTCGTCTTCTGATACTGATTGCCCTGGGATGTAATCGTCGCACTGGTCAGTTTATTTGAGCTGAATGCCCCATTGGCATCAAACCCACTGTAATACCCTTCAATGTTGCCGGTAAAGTTGTCTCTCGGAAAGCCGCAGTTAGAACCATTGCAGAATTTGTTTATACCATCACTCGCCCAAAACATCATCCCCCCACCGTTGCTAAAATAGTCATTGAGCTGAAGATTGATGACAAAACCCCTATCACTGGTAGGCAATAGTTTGCAGATGGGACCATTCAAATAGTCCCAGTAGAACACAAACTCGCCATAGCCCGTTCCGCCACAGTAGGAATCGAATCCATTCCCATAATCCGACTCTAGTCCGATTTCAGCGAATTGAACAGAGTTGGAAAAATGAAGGAAGGTCCGAAACCAGCAGCTATTGCTGCCACTACATGCAGAGGACGAAATAGGTTCATCTAAAATCAGAGCTGCCATGCCATATGCACTATAGGTATACGTAAGGTTGGCGCTATTAAAGCATTGTGACGAACAGGCAAACGCCTTGCCTGGACTCAAAAATCCTACAACGAGCATGGCGAATGTCATTGCAACCAGCATCAGCATTCGCCGGAAATGGGACACCTTCTTCATAGTTGTGTGACCTTTCTGGTAACTCTGTTACCCCTCTTTTTTCTTCGGACAACCTGACCAGCGTGATAGCTTCAGACTGTGAACAGTTCAACTTGGTCTACACATTGTTTGGCTCCAGCTTTTCTTGTTCGGGAGGTACTCCTGCACAACCTCGCTCGGATATTCTCCATATTCATAAGTATGCCTGATTGGTAGGGTTAATGAGAACACCATATTCTACATTTATATTCATCATATTCATCATTTTTCACCATGAGCGTGCTTTCTATATTGTCCAGGGAACCTCTCTACCAAAGGTTAAAGAGGGGATTGGCCCAAATCACCGTTATCGAATTATCACATTTACATTACATAATAGGAGAACCAGAGTACCGTGGCCCTTTGCGATAATTTGAATCAGCATACCCTTGACAGGTCGCTTGCTTCCATATATACTTACTGTAGCACACCATCGTTGGTGATGGTGCCTCTATTGTTCCCCTTTTAACCGCTTCATTGTCGTTATCCCACTCAAGGAGTTCTCCCTCATGCCGCTACCCACATTTTTACGCTGGCTTCTCCCTACTTCTGATGCCAACGGTGAATCAAGTGAACCACCTCCGCGTATCCAGGAACAGATTAACCCGACCTATAACGCCTCTTCGCCGACACAGGAGGACTGGTACTGGGGTCGTCTCGCGACGGGCGACGAAGAAGATTATTACTGGCGTCGGCTCTCAGACAACTGGTATCAAAAAGATGTTATCCCGTCAACTTATCTAGAGTTGCATAATGCCTGTTATGAGGCATATAATGCAAATCCGTTAGCTTTCGCGGTGATTGAGATTACCACCAGCTTTGTGCTGGGCAAAGGCATTACCGTCGCGGCCCACGAGCCAGAGGTACAACAGGCGTTGATGGATTTCTGGCATGATCCTTCAAACCACATGGAGGAGCGGGTGTACGGGCTGTGTACGGAACTGTCCCTCTATGGCGAGCAGTTTATCCGTTTTTTCGTGGCTCCGTACTCAGGTCGCGTGCAGATACGGCAACTCGACCCCTCGCTGATTGACCAGATCGAAACTGATCCAGACGATATTGAAACGCCTCTGCGCTTCCACCGTCGCCCGATTGGTCCGAGCGCAACGTTGCCGGGAAGCCCACCAATCATTACCGCGACCGATGAACAGAATCCCGATGGCATCTGGTACAAAGCCGGTGATGAGGTGGTGCAATTTTGTATCAACAAGGTCTCCAACGCCAAACGGGGCAAGAGCGATCTGGCAACGCTGCTCCCCTGGCTGCGACGCTATAAGGACTGGCTGACCGACAGGGTGCGCATCAACAAATATAAAAGCGCGTTCCTGTGGGACGTAGCATTGTCCGGTGCCGATAGAAAAGCCATCGAGCGCAAGAAGGCCGAATATTCGTACCCGCCGGAGCCTGGCAGCGTAATTATCCACAACGAAGCCGAGACATGGACGGCAGTCAAACCGGAGATTAATGCCAGCGAGGCCGCCGAGGATGGCAGAGCTATCAAGTTAATGGTGGCCGTTGGTTGCCAGCTACCTGAACATTTCCTATCAGATGGCGATAACAGCAATCTCGCAACCGCCAAAGAGATGGGCTTACCAACATTTCTCAAGTTCCAGCGCCGCCAGCACATCCTGCGCTCGATGTTGCGCACCATCCTGGACCGCGTGCTACTCGAAGCACACAAAGCTGGCACACTTTCCCCCACCATTGACGACAGTTACGACATTCTCTTCCCGGAGATAGATGTCGCCGACCACCAGACCCTGGCAACCGCAACCCAACTGCTCGTCACCGCCCTCACCACCGCGAAGGCGCAAGGCTGGATTAGCGACGAGACGGCCATGCGTATGCTCTTCCAGTTCGCCGGTGAAGACCTGGACGTATACGAAGAGCAAGCACGTATCAAAAAGGAACCACAGCAACCTCAGCAGTCAAAGGAGTCACCATCATGGCAAACACCGCCCATCCCCAGAGCAACGGTACACACGCCTCTTCCTCGCTAATATACACACCGCCGCCTTCAACATCAACACATGCTCTCAATACCTCGCTCTTCGCCCCATCCTCCAGCCCACAAATCCGCTTTGTCGGCAACGCAAGTAGCCGCAGCCATACCCGCGTCCCCAAACCCATCTACCCCGAACGCTACAACCAACGCTACACCCTCCCATCCGGCATCGAAGAGCAACCATTTTAGGGATTCGCCCCAGCGTCCGCAGACGCTGTAGGGGTCCGCTTCAGCGCACCCAGGGCACAAGCCGCAGCGCTGTGCCAGTCAACATGCCAATCAAAATAACCAAACCCAACAGGAGAACCATCATGCCGCTTGACTCACGTAAAATACAGCATATCGCGCAGGTTATAGCGCGAACATTCACTGGACGCCAGCGTACTGTTGTCGCCGTCTACCTCGCCAGTGGCAGCTACAGTTACAGCACCATCCAGGTAATTATGCGACCGGAACAAGTTCTAGACCCGCAAATTGAAGACTCCAGTGGACACGCGCCCATCCAAAATGCGGATATGCAAATAGTTGCTCCGCTCGGCACAAACTTTACAGGCGCGGTCTACGTCGCCGATACGCCTACCGCGACTGTATCAGCAGTTGCCAGCGCCGCCAAATATGAAATTATCGAAGTATTGCCCGTCGGCATTGTCCCCGGCGGAACGCACCTGCGTGTTCTGTTACGCCGTCTCCGCTAACATCCCCATTTGAAAGGAACCATTATGTCAACAACATCAACACTGCCCAACACGCCCGATACTCAGGATACACCGGCGAACGAACAGGATTGCCAGCAAGACACCATGCGGCGCATCAACTACTGGCTCCGCGTACTGGAGGAACGCATTCAGACACTTTTGCGCCACAACGATCCCGAAACGATGAAACCCGGCGAACGCGAACAGGCCGTCAGCCGTCATCTGATGCTAACCATGCGTCTGCTCTCACTACGCCAGCAATACGCCAGAGCCCAGACCGCCGCCGCGGAACAGTCCCTGATGGATGCGCTAATGCACGGGTTGGAGGAAGAGTAAGGGTAAAAGAGGATGTTCACTCATCTTAAAAACCTGAAAGAGGACGGGTACCCGCCAGGGCCACTCCGCCACCACCGAGACGTACATAGCAGGGACGGGGAAAGAGCGGGGTGGCGGAGTGGCCTCTGGCGGGCGTCCGTCCGTTCCCATCACATACAAGTATACCTACTCAGGAAAAATGCTGGCGACAATCCCCAACGGGCTCCACAAACCATTCAGCCCGTAGAAAACAGCTACGGGATTCTACTGCAAGTAAGTCGTCTCAATCCCGAACGGGAGGGTCGCAACTAATTCAAAACTAGAGTAATTTTGCATCTTTTGACAATCTCGTCACCTATTGATTGACAATCATTTCAATAACCGATTTTTTCGCCAGCAATGTTGCACTCTCTTCGCCCCATTCAACTGAAGCTCACCAATCAAAAGAAGCTCTCACACAAGCAACGTATCAAAATAACCCCATTTTTAGGTTCTCCGTCATCTTCCGTGCTAGCTGAGATAGACTTGAATACTCATTTACAGCAGATCGCCCCAGTAGCAGAATTTTCATCAGGTAATTTGTTTGGGTACCCCTCTAGGAAAGAAGATGACGGAGAACCGTGAAAACGGGTTAAGGTCAGAACATGCCTGTCGAGAGATTTTGGTGAGAGCAAACGAAAAGAAAGGAAGAATGTGGGGAGAGTCACCGGCAATCTGTGAACAAATAGACAGACGCGCTTTCGAGAAGATGATACGCTCCTCTCATCAGGAAACTATCCTGATTATGTTCTATTCTATGCATCTGTTTATAAATCTCTCTCAAATCCTCCTGGAGAAAAATCATGGTAAAAAACACGCTAAAACGACCAATTGTTCTCTGCCTCTTCACTTTTTTGATGCTGTTTGGGATCGTGGCCTGTAGCGCGGGAAATACGGGCGGTGTTAGCCCATCGCCCACAAAATCAATTACGAAAACAGTTACACCTGTCCCGACGCAACCTGCAACAGTGACCCCTTCACCAACATCTGTCTTGCAGTCGCCCTTTCAGGTTACGAAAATCGACATGGCGGTCAATCCGGCCACGATTGCCGGGTTGACCTGTGGGACGTCCGTGACCGTCACCTATACTACTACCATCCATGTTGCGGCCAATAGCCCTGGTGGGACTGTCAAGTTCAATTACACGGTCAACAATGGGCGCGGAGATACCCCCGCCAGCATTCCCTTTCATGCAGGCGAGACCAGTAAAGCGTACAGCTTTACATGGAGTGGTGCCCTGCTTTCCGATCATGTCTATCCTGGAGCGGGTGGTATCCTGGTCACCAGCCCCAATCAACTGACTTCATCACTGGTTGCACCAACGGGACAGTGTACAGTTGGCGCCTACCAGCCGATCAACGCGCTGTCGATGAGCGATGCGTACACCGGCTGGGCTCGCACGACGACCCAGCAGATCTTGCATACCACCGATGGAGGGAATAGCTGGCGGAATGTGACGCCACCGTATCCTGCCGGGAGCGTGGGACAGCCCCGGCCGGTCTTCACATCTCTTAATGGGACAGATGCCTGGGTCGCCGTCTCCGAGAATCGGCAGTCGAATGAGACCTTTCTTAATGTGGTCTTTCGCACCAGCGACGGTGGGAACACCTGGCAGAAGGCGATGCTGCCCCAGGGTGGGCTGGGAGTCAGCCAGGTGCAGTTCGTCAATGC
>DATGJV010000675.1:0-3297 GCA_035295005.1 Ktedonobacteraceae bacterium
GTGTAAGGGATATTGTTGCAGGTCTTGCCATTCGGATTGTACTGAACCTGACCAAAGGTATTGGCCGCGCTGGTGGTCATTGAACCGGTTTGACCAGTGGTGAGGTCGTTAAGTACTATCTGCAACCCATTGGCTGTGTCATGCAACGTGGTGATGATCTCGTCGCCTGAATTCATGAAGAGATCGGTCTTGGGATTGGGCGTGAAGGTTGAGACCGTCGCATCAACCGGGTTTGCCGGTGCATGTGGCTTACCGCTGAGTGTGATGAAGGCAAAGTTGACGGTTTCCTCACCGACAGTTCCTAGACAGGTAGAATTGTTTGCCTTTCCCGTCACAGGATTGAGGCCAAGACTATCAATGTTGAGCGCGGCACACCATTTCGTCGCGTCGCAACTGATGCCGGCAGGCCAGGGTGCCCAACCGGGAGGATAGAATTGCATTTCCATGAAGGCGGTGCCGGGATGATTGGGGCTAATCGCTGGATCAACGATGTTCTTGTCACTATCCGGCGTGCAGGTGCTGAGCAGTTCCGGGTAGGACTGCGTGTCGCACATTGCCATGCCGAACCATAAAGCGATTTGCAGCTGGAAGTTGAACGACTTGCCTCGCTGCATAGGATTCGTTGGTGACGGGTCAGTGGGTAGCCTGAGTTCATACTGCATGCGATTGCCCGAACCGGGCACATCAGAGTAGTAGAGTGCTGAGGGTTCGTCATGTCCGACATACTTGTAGTTATGGAACACTTTGTAGGAGTCATACACCTCAGAACATAACCTGCTGCTCGTCTCGCAATTGAGCGACATGTGCTTATTGGACGGATTGGCGGCACTGGCTTTTGCAGAGGAGGCACCTCTGTAATACGTGACGCTAATTAACATGCCGCAAATAATGGTTGCAAGGGCTGCAACCACAATGAGCCTCGACCTGAGAAGCTTCATGCTTCACCTGCTTTCTCGAAGTAATCAAAAGTGATAGAAGGTCGCCGTTTTTGCCCGCGAACGGTGCGGACAGGGTTGGACAAGTCGAAACAAAAAACCGCTTTCAAGGGATGGTTAGCCAGACAGGCATACTTCGCTGATAACCACTTATATTTAACCATGTCAATTGATTTTTTACACTTTTTTTCGGTTGAGAAATGGTTGAAGAAACGTTAAGAAATGATGATTGTTGTGGAGAAACCTTTACCGGGGCTATTGGATATGCGAACCGAGATTTCCTCTCGCCATACCTTCAATCGCTTTACCACATATACTGACCGCCATCAACGACGATTTTCTGTCCGTTGATGAAGCTTGCCTCATCAGCAAGAAGCAACGCCACGGCATTTGCTATATCTTCAGGTGTGCCTATTCGTTGCAGCGGAATGGTTTCCTCCCGTGAGCGAAGGACAGAGGGGTTATCTAGATGGAAGTGGCGCTCGGTCTCCTCTTGCTGAGCGGCAGCAAGAAATGCCACAGTCTATGAAACAATTATTGCACACAGCCAGATGTCAGCAGATCAGACACATGCCTTTGTTGTTAGATGTTTCAAAAGGGACAACGGCGCATTTTCGTTTTGCGTTGGAAATGTCGGTACTTACTCAATGCATCAGACCGTTTCTATGCAATATGGGCATCATTACGGACGAAGCCTATCAACGCCTCAGTAAGCAAGTATGCACAGAATTACAGGCAAATGGTTTTCGTGGTCGTTGTACAGTGCATATTGTGTGGGGACGGGTTATGGCATGAACCACCAGGGTTGGGGAGATATATGGTACATGCCGCTACACCCCCTACACCCCCTACACCCGCTACTCTGTCTCTTTGTTTGATCCCCGCCAGCGCCTCTGGGCCATAGCTTTCAACTCCTCCTCGAAGCCGCGCAGAGTGAGCCAGTTGTGGGTTTCTCCGGTGACTACTATATCTACTTTGTGGAGTTGGGCTATGGTGCTGGCACCGCTCAGTTGCATGGCTACTTTCAGTTCGGCAATGACGGTTTCCACCAGTTCGCAGACGGCTTCGTAGCTTTCGCTGGCGGCTTTGAGGAAGGGGAAGCCCATGCCAACGAGGGTGGCACCGAGGGCGAGGGCGCGTGCCATATCGAGGCCGTTGCGCACACCGCCGGTGGAGATGAGCGGGAGTTGCGCGACGCCGGATTCGACAACGGCAATGGGGGTGGCAATACCCCAATCTTTGTAGAGCAAGCCGATGTTCATGGTACGCTTATCACCGCGTGACTGCGAACGAGCTGCTTCCATTGCCGACATGCTGCTGCCACCCGCGCCCCCAACGTCTATGGCGGAGACTCCGCACGAGCGCAGGAGGAGGGCCTGTTCGCGGCAAACACCCGCGCCGGTCTCTTTGGCAATGACGGGCAAGGAGAGTCGAGCGGTGAGTTGCTTTAGCGCGGCGGCCTCGCCAGATGCTCGCAGGTCGCCCTCTGGTTGCGCGGCTTCTTGCAGACTGTTCATATGCACTGCCAGGGCATTTGCACCGATCATATCAATAGCCTGTTGCGCCTGTGCGAGGGTGAAAGCGGGGTGACGCGACTGCTCGATCAGTTGCGGAGCGCCGATATTGGCGATAAGAAAGGCGTGCGGCGCGTATTCTCGCGTGACGGCGTAGCTAGGAGCGACGGCGGGATTAACGATGGCAGCACGCTGGCTGCCGACGCCCAGCGCGAGTCCGTAATGTTCTGCGGCCTGTGCAAGATTGCGATTAATGGTGGTAACGTCTGGATGCCCGCCTGTGAGTGAAGACATGAAGATGGGATAGCGCAATTTTTGGCCGAAGAATGTCACGGATGTATCTATCCTGTCAAAATCTACCTCCGGTAATGCTTGATGCACGAATTGTATATCATTCCAATTAGCTCTTTGTGGAGCGGTAACATCCTGTCCTAATGCGACGCTGACATGCTCAATTTTGCGCTGCTTGACTTCATCATTCATACGCGGGCCTATTCCTTTCTTTCCACCACGTCCGGCTTAGAACAATATAAATGAGCGGAATGCCAAAGACGAAAAGCGGTTGATACCCGACGACTGGCGTTCCCGCGAAAGCTTGCAGAGGATAGCTCAGTAGGGCCGTGCAGGAGAGGAGCAGGATGGTGATGGTGCGTGAATCGAATCGCCGCAAGGTCACAATCCACAATGCCCATAATACGTACCACGGCCAGAACCAGCCTGACAGCAGGACCAGATACCAGAAAACCGCCTGGCACCAGCTATCGAGCAACACGTCAAAACCAGGCAAGTCCATTTGCTGGTCTGCATTGGGACTGTAGCGCATGCCGCCGATAGTAGTTGTGGCATGG
>DATGJV010000676.1:0-4665 GCA_035295005.1 Ktedonobacteraceae bacterium
AGGGAATAGATTGAACCGTTTGCTGCTTGAGGATTGGTTGCTGCGCATCCGACCCAAAGGGTATAGATTGATATACCGTGCATTATCTGTGTGGACCTCCGCTACTGGCACTTTTAGAAGTTCAGTATACCAGCTTTCTCAGAATAACACAAGACGCTTATGGCAAATCAGGCTATTGAATATCAGGAGAAAAGTATCTTGCCAGTTGTGTTCGCATGTGGTATCTTGTATAGGCTCATGGGTTTATTAGAGCATATTACGAGGTGCTTTTGCAATGGCATATACGTGTGTGACACTGGCCGAGGTGCCTGTACTGGAAGCGGAGATGCCCCGTCTGCACAGTGAAAGCTGGCCGGAATTCCTTTTGCATGATCCCATTGCCATTCGTTACTGGGGTTCACTCTTTTCAACGTTTGCCGATTTCCAGTATGTGCTTTGTGATGAGGATGGCGCTGCACTCGCGGCAGGTCATACCATTCCATTTGTATGGGATGGGACTGAAGCAGGCCTGCCTTCTGGCTGGGATGCAGTGCTGGAGCAGGGCTTTAACGACTACGAAAAGGGACGTGTTCCGACCGCGCTCTGTGGGCTTTCTATCGTGATTGCGCCCGGCGTGCAAGGGCAGGGATTGAGTGAGACCATGGCGCGGACTATGAAAGATATGGCGGCTCAGTACGGGTTGAAAGACCTGGTGATTCCTCTGCGTCCTTCGCTGAAGAGCCGCTACCCCGACGTGCCAATGGAAGAGTATAGCCAGTGGAAACGAGAGGATGGTGCGCCATTTGATCCCTGGCTGCGCATTCACTGGCGGCTGGGAGCAAAAGTGATGTGTATTGCCCCGCTCTCGATGGTCATAAGCGAGAGTATAAGCAAGTGGGAGGGGTGGACGGGCATGAGTTTTCCTGAAAGCGGCAAGTATATGGTTCCTGGTGCGCTGTGTCCCGTAGCCATTGATCGTGAGCGAGACCTGGGCTGTTACGAAGAGCCGAATATATGGATACACTATGCAATTGTGAGTTGAGAGCAAAGGTGCCTGGCATCTCAATATTGATGTTGTTCTATTAGTGGTGTTAATTCGTCCAGGAAGGGCAAAAGTATGGATACGACAATTTCGTCTCCGCCGGAAGAGAAGAAGCCGCGTACTCCCCTGGAACGTCTCCTGATTAATCGCAATTATGCCTACAACTGGTTCGGTTTGATTTTTTCGCAGATTGGCAATGTTATTTTTGGGGTAGCTGCGTTGTTATGGGTGGCGACCACCCTCGCACGTGACGCGCCGTGGGCGGCTTTTGCCCTGAGCGGTATTGTGTTTTTGCCGACGATTGTTGGTCTGGTGACGGTGACATTCGCGGGCGTGTTTGTGGACCGGTGGGATGCGCGACGCACGCAACTTTTCATGGATGCGGCACGGGCCGTTCTTTTTTTATTACTGGCGGTAGCCACCGTTGTGCCTTTGCCTTTCCCTGCTGGCAGTGAGGGTGCAAATATTTTTCAGCTCGTGTGCCTCTATATTGTTCTTATGATTAGCAGTGTCTGTGAGCCTTTCGTCAACGCTTCACTCAATATTCTGCTGTATGATATGGTAGATGAGGAAAATTTGCCGAGGGCCTTCGGGCGCGGTCAGATATTGAACATCACCAGCACGATAATCGGCCCCCCTCTGGGCGCACTGATTTTTTTCACGATCGGCATCCAGTGGACCATTCTGTTGAACGTTATCTCCTTTGCTATTTCCTTCTATGCGTTTTACATGGTGCGACTTCCACGCAAGGGCGGCGCTGCCGGTGTATCCGCGACGGGCGAATCCCCGCAATCTGGCGAAGCTCAACAGGAGCAAAAGAGGAGTTTCTGGCGCGAGTTTCTGGCAGGCCTGCGCTTCACTTTTGGCAACAGGCTACTTGTGGCGATAGTTGTGGCGATGGTCCTGGTGACGGCGGGGGCGGCTGGCATCGGGGTCTTTGATCTCTACTTTACCACCAATAACCTGCACACTGCACCGCAAATATATGCATATCTGGATGTAGTAATTGCCGCCGGAGCATTCCTGGGAGCGCTATTTGTTGGTCCCTGGCTGCGGCCACGCATTGGTATGGTGCGGTCCTACTGGGTCTCTGTCCTGTTCAATGGGACGCTTTTTTTGCTGTATTCCCGGCTGACGAATCTGGTAGCCGCCTTCGTGGTGCTGTTTGTGATGGGTATATCACAAGCGGTCTCTTCTGTAGCGTTTGGACCTATTCTCTTTAAAGCCACACCTCGTCCTTTGCTGGGTCGAGTGAATGCCGCGATCGCGCAAATGCTGACAACGGTCAGCTTGCTCTCGATTACCCTTGTCCCGCTCCTGATCACAGTTGTGCTGCGCGATAAATTTATTCATATCGTTGATCTCCAGTTTGGCCCGATTGATACGCTCTTCTCTGCTGTGGCTATACTGGTGATTACCAGCGCACTCTACCTGCGAGTCACGCTCAATGACTACAAAGAATTGCTGGATACTCCTCTGCCTAGAGATGAAAATGGGGAACCGCTGGAACCACGTCCAGAGTTGCTCCAGCCCCGGCCACAACAGGGGTGGCTCAGCACGTTACAAAAACAGGTAAGTATTTGTATCGTCGGTGTGATTGTCGTTGTGCTGCTGGTCTCACGGGTCGCTTTCTCGACTCCGACGAACGCGATTTCAAACGTTCAGCTTTCACCTGGGCATCCGGCGAGCGGCCAGATTGTGGATGGCCTCTCCTGTGCGAGTACCCCCGGCTCGGCTGAAACGGCCAGTGTGCAATTGACGGTCTATGTGAACAGTAAAGTAGCCGGGCTACCTGTGGGTATCGGCAGCGTTGCGCCTCGCCAGCCTGGCGTGACTGCGCTTGCTTCCAATGGGCAGACGACCTGTCTGTATCCACTACACGTATTTGAAGCAGATAATATTATTCATGTGGATTCGCCAACACATCGCACCTATACCCTCGGAGAGTTTTTTGATATCTGGGGGCAGCCGCTCAGTCGGGCGCAGGTGGCTGACTTCGCGGCTGACGCACAGCATGCGCTGGCATATTATGTTTTTGATGCCAGTGGGAACATGCAGCGATATACTGGCGATCCACGAGCCATTCAGTTAGTAGAGCATGAAACTATCGTGATCGTGTATAATAGCCCCCATGCACAACTCGCGCCTTATAATGCGTGGAACGGCCTGTAAGTATATTCTCGACTTGAACAGGAGATTATCCGCATGGTAGCCGAAGCCGACAACATAGAAGATATCTACGAACTTTCACCCATGCAGCGAGGAATGCTGTTCCATACACTTTACGATCCCCATTCAGGCGTTTATGTTGAGCAAGCTATCGAGAGTATAGAGGGTTTCCTCGATGCCGGCGCTTTCTACGAAGCGTGGCAGCGCGTGATAGCGCGACACGCAACCCTGCGCACTGCATTTCTCTGGGAGGAACTGGATGATCCTATGCAGGTGGTGTACGAGGCGGTGGAAGCGCCGTGGAAGCGTTACGACTGGCGCGAAATGGCTCCTGCAACGCAACTGGTAGAGCTCGAAGAGATGCTTGCCGCGGATCGTGTAGTCGGTTTCGATCTTGCGACGCCTCCTCTTTTGCGATTGACGCTTTTGCGTGTTGCCGACGATACATTCTTCCTTGTTTTGACCTATCATCACCTCCTGCTCGATGGTTGGTCTCTCAACATTGTTTTGCAGGAAGTTTTTGGCGCTTACGAGATGTTACGTGGCGGGCAGGAGCCGCGCTTCAAAAGCAGGCGGCCTTACCGGGACTATATAGCCTGGCTGCAACGCCAGAATCTTGCTGAGGCGGAGCATTTCTGGCGGCGCTACTTACAGGGCTTCACTACCCCTACCCCGCTTCTGCTCGACAGGCTCGGTGGTTCCGGCCAGGACTTTACGATCTCCAGGGGAAAGGCGATGCGAGAACATGTAGCTCAGGCAAATGAGGCGGGGCTTGATCTGGCTCTCGCCGGACAGTTGCTGGGCGGCAGACCTGTTGAGTTGCAGGGCTTCACGCTTTCCCTGGAGACAACGGAAGCATTGCGTGCCTTCGCTCGCCAGCATGCGCTCACGTTGAACACAGTCGTGCAGGGGGCATGGGCACTTTTGTTGAGCCGCTGTAACGAGGGTACAGATCACTCTCCAGGCACGCCGGTAGATATTGTTTTCGGCGCGACCGTCGCAGGGCGGCCAATAAACCTGAGTGGATCAGAGGCTATGGTCGGGCTTTTCATCAATA
Source organism: Ktedonobacteraceae bacterium (assembly GCA_035295005.1). GTDB lineage: Bacteria > Chloroflexota > Ktedonobacteria > Ktedonobacterales > Ktedonobacteraceae > DATGJV01. The sequence goes on from DATGJV010000676.1 coordinate 4,248, forward strand.
CGCTGCCCGTGCGAGCGCAGGTGGACCCACAAGCCGAGCTTGTGACATGGCTCATGGAACTGCAAATACAGCAGGCAGAGGCACGCCAGTATGAGTATAGCCCCCTGGTGCAGGTACATGGCTGGAGCGAGATTCCGCGTGGGCAGCCCCTTTTTGAGAGCCTTGTGGTCTTTGAAAATTATCATGTTGAGCAGCAGAGCGATGATGGGGAAGAGCCAGCAGAGATGCGGGTGCGTTTCTTGCAGTCCCTGGAACAGACGAATTATCCTCTGGTACTCATCGTTTCCCCAGAGGCCGAACTGGACGTGCAGTTTGGTTTTGAGACGGCACGCTTTACGCCGCAAGCAATGCGCAGAGCCCTCGGTTTTCTGCGCACACTGCTGGAAGGTTTTCTTGCTCACCCACGAGCGCGGCTAAG
>DATGJV010000677.1:0-2953 GCA_035295005.1 Ktedonobacteraceae bacterium
TATCGCCAAAAACGCTCTTGTTTTCCATTATGGTGAACAGATTGACAGTTGGATTGTAGAAAACGTATCGGCAATTCGTTAGAAGCATTTTCTTCCTCAGTTATAAATGGTTAAAAAAGGCCATGAGTAACCCTTCTCAACCCGCCTGACAGGCCAATTTTCTTGCTACCCGGTTGCTATAAACTGGCCTGTCAGGCGGGTTGAACGTCTCAAAGCAGTCTACAGGCACATCCGCACCTTGTTTTTCTGGAAATTGCGTGCTATACTCCTTAACGGCAGTGAGGATGTCATGCCGCTCTACAGGCCCAGCAATATGGATATGGGATGAAAAGCGACGTGTGTTGATTGTTGTAAGGAGGTCTTGAACCCATGGCGACAAAGAAAACTGATGCAAACGCTGAATCCAACTCGAACACGGTTGGTCGGCAAGAACTGACAAAACGTATTGCCCAGAAAACGAAGCTATCCCAGAAACAGGCTTCTGATGTTCTGGAAGCCACTCTTGAGACGATTCGTGAGGCATTGAAAAATGGTGACGAAGTTCGTTTAGTTGGTTTCGGTTCCTTCAAGGTGCGTACAAGCGCGGCACGCAGGGGCGTCAACCCACGCGACCGCAAACCTATCGAAGTGCCAGCGAAAGATCGTGTGCGCTTCTCCCCTGGCAAGGAACTCTCGGAAGCCGTTATCAAAAAATAATGGAACGCATGTGTGCCGTGCAAGCTCCATGCGCATGGTATACATGCTAGTTGTACCTCGCTGCTGTACCAGTTGTTTTCACCGGAGTCATACCATCGCTCCGGCAGGGTGCATACTGAAAATTATCGCGGAGTAGGTCAGTCTCCTTTTCGGAGGCACCAGGGCACCCGCAAGGGGAATGCCCCTACTATATACGGGCCGTATATAGTAGGGGCATTCCCCTTGCGGGTGCCCTGGTGTCAATTTAGCGGGTGCCCTGGTGTCAATTTAGCGGACATGTCGGTTCCACTTTGCGCCCGTTTGCCGTATTGCCACTATGCATCTCAGGCTTTGTGCGGTACAATACATAACGAAAGAAGAAAACGATACACAGTGCCGTGTAGAGAAAAGGCCCCATTGCATACAACGAGGTGTGGTGGGCAGCAGATTTTGCAGATTTCACCTGTTGACAGGACATCCTATGTAAGGGAGAGGGGCCTATGGCAATCAGCAATGCGACGTTGGCGGGCTTGACCCGTACCCAACTGCTGGCAATGCATTATAAAATGGCGCTCATTCGTCGTTTCGAGGAGAAGAGCGCCGAGGAATACACTCGTGGCAAAATTGGCGGTTTCATGCACCTCTATATCGGGCAGGAGGCGGTCGGCGTCGGCAGCATTGAGACACTGCGCTCGGACGACATCATTCTATGCAGCTATCGCGAGCATGGTCACGCGATAGCGAAAGGCATGGACCCGAACGGCGTGATGGCGGAACTTTTTGGCAAAGCTACCGGCTGTAGTAAGGGCAAAGGCGGCTCTATGCACATGTGGAGCAACGAGTTTCGCGTCTTTGGCGGCAACGGCATTGTTGCCGCGCAACTGCCGATTGCTGCTGGCGTGGCTTTCGCCGAACAATACGAGGGGCGCGATACCGTTGTCGTCTGCTTTTTTGGCGATGGCGCGGTTGATGAAGGCGCGTTCCATGAAGCACTCAATATCGCATCGGTATGGAATTTGCCCGTTGTCTACATTTGTGAGAATAACCAGTATTCAATGGGCATGGCAGTGGGTAAATCCTGGGCTACGGATACACTGTTACCACGAGCGGCGGCGCACAATATCCCTGGCATGCTTGTGGACGGCATGGATGTGGTTGAGGTTTACGAGGCGGTCAAACAGGCGGTTGAGCATACCCGCGCTGGCAATGGCCCGTCATTATTGGAGATTAAGACCTACCGTTTCCGTGGACACTCCATGACCGATCCCGCTTACTATCGCACCCGTGAGGAAGAGCATCAGTGGCGCACCACCCGCGACCCCATCGGCATTTTCGAGGAAAAGCTGCTCGAAAACGGGCTGGCGACCCAGGCCGAATTTGATGAGAACGATGCCAGAGCCACGCAGGTCGCCGAGGAAGCGGCGGAATATGCCGAGAACAGCCCCGACCCGGCGCTGGATGAACTCTACACCGATGTTCTGGTTGACGACTCCACCGCCCTTACCTACCGCTACGAGAGGAAGTAACGAATCATGCGTACCATTACGTATCGTGACGCCCTGCGTGAGGCCATTCGCGAAGAGATGTTGCGCGACGAGCGTGTCTTTATCCTGGGCGAAGATATCGCGGGCTACGGCGGCACTTATGCCGTCTCGAAAGGATTGTTTGAGGAATTTGGCGAGAAACGAGTGCGCGATACGCCGCTTGCCGAAGAGGTGATTACCGGCGTGGCAATCGGCGCGGCGCTTAATGGTTTGCGCCCCATCCTTGAAATCATGACCATCAACTTTAGCCTGCTGGCTTCCGATCTCATCATCAACAGCGCGGCCAAGATGCGCTATATGTTTGGTGGACAGCCAGCCGTTCCGCTTGTGATTCGCACACCCGGTGGCGGCGGAGCGCAACGAGGAGCGCAGCACTCGCAGGTATTCGAGTCGCTTTATGCCCATATTCCTGGCCTCAAGGTTGTTATGCCCGCGACTCCCTATGACGTGAAAGGTATGCTCAAATCAGCTGTGCGCGACCCAGACCCTGTGCTATTTATCGAGCATGAACTGCTCTACAACGTCAAAGGCGAGGTTCCCGACGAGGGCGTTGAATATACCGTCCCACTCAACAGGGGCGAGGTGAAACGCGAGGGCCGCGATGTGACCATCGTCACCTTCTCGCGCATGTTGCACATTGTCAATCAGGCAGCAGAGGACCTTGCCAGAGAGGGGATTGAGGCGGAGGTGCTGGACTTGAGAAGCATACGCCCCATTGATATTGACCTGATTCT
>DATGJV010000678.1:0-5794 GCA_035295005.1 Ktedonobacteraceae bacterium
TTCGCTCACGGATTGTCAGTATCTGCTGGAAGAATGACTCTGCTCGCTCGTATTTGCCTTGAGAATAATACACATTCGCCAGCATATTGAGACCTTGAGCTAGCTGGAGTTCATCTGACACCGGAGATTGTTCAAAGATACGTATTATGCGCTGGCAGAGTGGCTCTGCCTGCTCGTATTTGCCCTGGTCTATATAAAACGTGGCTAGAAAGGAAAGACTATGTGCTACATCGGGATGCTCAACACTTGACGCATCTTCTTGCAGAGCTAATGCCCGTTGGAACAGAGCCCCCGCCTCGCTATATTTCCCCTGCTCATGAGAGATTCGCCCCAGATACGTTAAAATTTGCGCAACATCAGCATGCTCAGGTGTCAGGGAATGCACATAGATCGCCAGCGATTGTTGCAAAAGTGGCTCTGCCTGTGTATAGAAAGACGCTTGCTCATATATATAACGTCCAGCTTGCCAGAGGAGATGAGCTGCCTCTGGAAACACAAGCTGCCATTGTTCGATCAGCGCAGCGCAGACCTGCACATGCGGGAAGCATTGTTGGCACTTTTGCCATGTACGGTAGCACCTTTTCTGGCAACTTCAATGCACCGGCCAGTCCGGCAGCACCAGTGCAAGGACAGATTTCGGGCAACCAGATTACCTTTTCGTTCAATGATCCAGATGGTGGTCGTGTTATTCAGGCAACAGGCGCGGCCAGTGCCAGTGGGCAGTACACGGGCACATTCAATGTTTCCATGTCCGCCAGACAGAACATCGTTGCTTCCGGTGTCTGGAGCGCATTGCCTGTCGCCAATCCAGGCGCTGTGTTTGCTTTCGCTTTACATAGTGTCATCACACAGGGGCCAGATAAAGGTACAGCCTTCTCAGCGGCAGTTGTGGTGGATAAAAAACATTGACCGGAACATTTAGCGGACCAACTGCTGGTGACCTGGCGAATGTTGTAGTGGTTTTCAAAAATAACGGCCAGAGGATTATCGCGAGTTACGCCGGTGGCCTGTTTATTGATACAGGTCATCTCGTAGAAAACCCTGATGGCTACGTGGGAACACTGACTATCACCGGAACAACTGATAAGGGCCACTGGACAGGGTACTTCTTCACGTTCTAATCAGGTACACGCAAATTTACTGAGCAGAGGCGAGCGATGGGAAAAGGAAAAACGGAGAATTACCCAGGAAAATGGGTAATTCTCCACTCATCTTTCCTACACATCCAGCGAAAATGAGACAAACATCCCCTGATTACTGCATATAATTGACAGCAGTAAACACAGTATGGTATCTTACCAATATAAGCCGTATTGTTTCATCGTGTTTCTAATGGGAGAGGAACATTTACATCACACGCCAGAACCAGTTGTGGGGGAACGTACCCATATGTTATAATGGAACAAATGTACGAACGTTGAAGGAGGTCTCTCATGGCGAGTGGTAACTACTCTAGCGGATATCTACCACAAGAGCCTGAACAAATTCTCATTCCCCCACGCGCATCAGCTACACGTCAACTTCCGGTGGTTACGGGGCAAGAGGAAAGCACAACGCAGAGTTTGCCAGTTACCCGCGCTCAACGCGCTCGATCTGATAATCGCTCCACAAAGGAATTATCCGTTACACGCACTCACACGGGTGAACGCTCTACAAAAGGATTGTCAGTTACACGTATTCATTCCGATGATTACTCTACAAAGGAACTATCCATCACAAAGATTCATCACTATGTGGATGAATTACGCGAGGGTCCTCTGACGCATTTACCACGGCACCTGCCGTGGCTCCGGCCATTTGTGATATGCCTTGTTGGTGTCGTGATACTCTTCTTTGTCCTTATATCGGCGGGTGTTTTCCAGCGTCCAGGTGATAGCTCGCATCTCGTGTACTCGCCCAATGCGCAGTCGTATCCTATTCAAGTCGGGGGCTCCATTAGTGCAATCAATACCTGGCAAAACAGTAATGGCCCGATTTCGTCTCTGACGCCGATTCCTTCGCACACCGGGCCTTACTCGGTCATCGGTAAACCAACACTTACGGCTGATTTCATGAACCGGGTACTCGCTGCCTACAATTCGCCTGCAGCAGGCAAGGGACAGGAGTTGTATGATCTAGGCGTGAAATATGGTATTGACCCGGCCTTTGCCTTAGCCTTTTTTATGCATGAAAGCACATTTGGCACTGCCGGCATGGCAAGGACTACGTTATCACTGGGAAATTTACGCTGCATTCCCTCGGTGCCGTGCAACAACGGGTATGCGCAATTTAGTAGCTGGGAGCAGGGCTTCGAAGCGTGGTACAAGCTTATTCGCAACCTGTATGTCGCGCAATGGGGCCTGGTTTCGGTTGATCAGATTATTCCAACCTATGCCCCATCCAGCGACCATAACAATGTGAACGGTTATATCGCAGCCCTCAAACACTCCATTGACACGTGGCATGCTGGCGTCATTCAGGTGACATAAGAAAATGGGTGTGATGGACAAAAAACGCATGGCCGAAGCCATGCGTTTTTTGTCCATCACACCCATTTTCTTATACTCGAATCAACCCCTGTTCCAGCGCCTTGCTCAGGGCTTCGGTGCGACCGGAAACGTTCAGCTTCTGATAGATGTTGGCGAGGTGGAAGTTGACCGTGCGCTCGCTGACCACCAGGCGGGCGGCGATCTCTTTGTTGCGCAGACCACGCGCCAACAGTTGTAAGACATCCTGTTCGCGGGCTGTCAGGGTTTCATAAGAGGCACCGCCGCGCCCTTGCCTACCCACACGGGAAAGCAAACGGCTTGCTAGTTGCGGTTGTACCAGCACTTCACCGCTTGCCACCAGACGCAGCGATTCAGCCAGTTCGTCGGGCGCGATATCTTTCAAAACGAAGCCATCGGCTCCCGCACGCAGCGTCTCATACAGGTAGTCTTCACGCTCCTGCGCTGAAATAAGCAGCACCCGCGTCTCTAGATTGAGTTGCTTAATCTGGCGCAACGCCTCTATTGTCTGATTGTTGGGGAGCTGCGTATCCATCAAAACGACATCCGGCCCCAATTCCAGCGTCTCACTGACCGCCTGCACTCCGTCCGCCGCTTCGCCGACGACCCATAAATTGGGATAGCTCTCGATCAGGCGGCGCAATCCAGCCCGGCTCACGTTCTGGTTATCTACGACCAGCACCTTGATACGCTTGCCCTGAGCTAACGTCTCACTGACTGTCCCTGCCGTAGCAACTTTTGTGATAGGCCCAGTCATGGTGGAACTGTTTTCTATGTTGTACGGTACTTGTACCAGTACTCGTGTCCCCTGTTCCGTTCCCGAACTTACCTCAAGCGAACCGCCAATATGCTCAATACGATGCCGCAACCCCCTGTAGGGGCCCGATTTATCGCGCCCTGTGTCCTCGCGCTCTTCGTGATCGTGCAATTCATAGCGCCCTTCTTCATCATGTCCATCATTGTATCCTTCTGTATCTTGATTCTGGAAATACGGTAGGGGAGTGTCGTAGGGTGCGCTAAAGCGGAGCCCTACAGGCAGGGTGCCATCGTCTTCGATGCTCATTTGCGCTTCATCGTGTCCATAATTCAAGGTGAAGCGCAGACGGTGTACATGCTCATGCTGTTGCGCCTGATAGAGGGCCTCCTGGGCGATGCGATACAACAAACGTTCTGTATAACCGGGTAATGGGCGCTCTTCACCGGAAAATACCACGCGACTGGAGATACCCGCCGCTTCAGCAGTTTCATCTACGGCGTGTGACAGCGCCTCGGATAGCGTTATGCCAACGAGATCCGGCAAAGGCAGGTCATCATCGGCCATGCGCAAATCATGGATAACACTGCGTGTCATTCGTTCCAATGTGGAGAGACCGTCACGAATCGTGGCAATATCGGCCTCATCATCCCGTGTTGTGTTTTGTAGCGTGTTGAGTTGGAGCAGCATAGTACTCAACTTCTGGATGAGTTGAGCATGTGCGTTCTCCTGTTGCGCGTTTTCTGGTATCTGCAAGGGTCTGCCCTTAATATTTTCGTGGGAACGAATTATTATCGTAGCCATTCCCTCTGGCTGGCGCGACCCCCGTATTGGGGAAACCGCCGAAGGGGCTATGGTGCAAAAGGAAACCGGTATCGGGTGAGTCGCCTACGTTGCTGGTTGTTATGGTAGAATTCGAACTCGTTGTCGTGGTAGTTGTTTTTGTGCCGCTAATTGTCGCGGGTGAACCAATGAGCGATGCCACAGCACCATTAATTTGCACCTGTCCGCAGGCCACGCTCTGCCCATTCGCATCCGCTCCCTGGTGAACGTCGAGATAGAGAGTATGCTGTAAGAGGCCGGTCAAGTCACCCACAGACAAATTGGCGGTGGTTGCGCCGTTGCCGTCGGTCGTGATTTTCCCGACATTCGCCAGCACTTGCCCGCCACATTCGTCGCGATCCAGCGTGACAAAATAATCTGAGTTCGGGTTGAGGCTGCTCACATTCATTTGCAAGGTGAGACCTTTTCCTTGCGCGTCCGGTACCAGGCTGGAGAATCCCTGCGCTGCGGAGTTATTGGCCGAGGACAGCAACGCATTGCCCGCTCCCCTGATGAGACTGGGTGCAAACATAACGACAAGTACGATTGTGACAATGCCAAAAAATATCAGTTGAAATAAGCGTTTCAGGCACATACGTACCCACTCCTTCTTGCGCCGCCTGGTAAAATATGTCTATGTACAATGCTTATTATATTCGACTTACGTGGCAAGCACAAGAGTACTATTTTGCGGAGGGAGAAATCGTGTGAACATCCTACATACATCACTATTCGCGACCTCTACCCCTATGACTTTTGGCGTTGGTTTTCATAATGTGGGCGGCGAGGGAGTTTTACGCGCCTCTAATGAAACGATGATCAAAAAGGTGCAGCATTATTATGGAGAGAGATGTGGTCATCTCCCTCTCCATGCCGAACACATACGGGCAATTGTGGACTTCCCTTCTGAAGATATTCGTGCACAGATGGCATATCTCAGTAAGCTCTTCGGCAAAGATGTGCTTCCTGTAACGCTTAATGAACTCAAGCAGGAAGCGGGGGGAACACCGGAACTGACCCCACTGGTTGTACCTTACATTAATGTTCCCGAAGTGGAAACGCGCTTGTACAACGAACTGGGTGCGAAGTCATGGGGTCTGCCAGGGGCGATGACCAATGTCCTGAAAAACAAAGCCAGCTTTTATCAATTCACCAGCGACCTTGCTCTGGAAGGATTTTGCCCCCCTGATTATACGATTGCCCATATTTTTGACGTGGCACAGGCAGCAGAACGATTCCTTCAACAGATAGAAGACATATACACGACGGCAGGAGTCGCCGGGACATATCCGTTGGGTGTGATGTTGCGAGCAGCCGAAGAGGATGGTAATTACGGTTGCTGCCTTCTCTATGAAGAAGCTGGACGTGTTATTCTCATTCCCGATGGAGACGCGGAAAATGCCCTTTCCTACCAGCACTGGCAAGAAGCACTGGCGAACGCGCAGGAACGCCTCGCCGCTACCATGAATGTGCAGAAAGAAACACGGGTTGTTATCAGCCGCTATATAGACTTTGTAGACTCTCCCGGCATGTCCGTGGTCATTATGAATGACCATGTTGTATCCCTGGGATGGAATGGGCAGTTGCAAAAGCCCGGCAGCAAAGCGTGCGTTGGCACGAGTACGTATATGCCTAAAAATGCGTATATGCAGCGCATGCAACAGGAATATGAAGAGCAAACGATGGTCTTCTTTGAAACGTTGCTGAGAAGCACAGCCCGCAGGTGTGGTAT
>DATGJV010000679.1:0-8176 GCA_035295005.1 Ktedonobacteraceae bacterium
GGGCTGTAGCACTTGCACTCGCATTAGTGGTACTGCTACCTCCACATGCAGAAAGCAAGACCATTGCTCCAACCACAAACAGGCAAAACCAGACGGGTGCGCTACGCAGTTGCAAACGGGTATTTTTCAGTTTCATCTTTACGCTTTCTTGCAAACAGGTTAGAATGTTGACGGCGGCGGCGTTTGCCCTGTGTAGTCGCCAATTACATAGGATGTATAGGGTCCATTGAGTTGATTAGCACCATTGCCCGTCACATTAACCATACCGTACTGGAATTGCACTGCCGGGTTGACAAGCAAAACACGATTATTGAACTGATCGGCAATCATGATTTCCCCGTTCGCCAGTTGCACCGCATTGGTCGGTAGAGGTGCGGTATTGCTCCCTGCATCGGTATTGGTGAAGTACTCAAAAACGGCCTGCTTGTTTGGGGTCACTTCTAGAACGCGGCTATGGGAAGAATCGGTGATTAAGGTGTCGCCATTGGGAAGCCGACTGGCAAAAGCTGCACCGCTCAATCCCTGATTGTACTGCCACACGATGGTACCGTCACGTGTAATCTCAATGATACGGTTATTGTTCTCGTCACCAATGAGAATATGGCCGTTGGGGAGCAGTTCCGCGCTATTCGGATTATTGAGCGCACCGGGGCCGGACTTAGGACCGTAAGACCAGACGACCTGCTTACTGTTGCGGTCAATTTCGATAACACGGTTGTTGCCTTGATCTACCACCATAATATTACGGCTGGGCAATTGAATGGCGAACACCGGAACATTTAACTGATTCGGGCCAGAGCCTGAAACGCCCGCCTGTCCATATTGCCAGACGATTTTGCCCTGCTGGTTGACGACAATAACGCGGTTGTCATTACAACCTTTCGGGTAACTTTGCGAACCGGCAGGGATTCCTGTGCCAGCGAGCAAAGTCAGGCCGCCACTCAAACGTTCAGCGTCGTTGAGGCCAATGATCGTACCCGGTCCGGGATTACAGAGTTTCGGGTTGCCCGAACCAAATGTCCACACGATATGTCCATCACGGGCCACTTCGACGACACGATTGTTGAACTGGTCTGAGATGAGTACATTGCCGGGCGCATTAAAGCGGTCTACCGGTGTACTGCTAGATTTTGAAGTAGACGATGCAGCTTGCGAGGCACCAGCGCAACTACTGGCAAGTATAGTCACCACAAGCCCTAGAATAACGAATAAAGAGCGGTTTCGCACGCCCGATAGAACCAACATGAATAAACCTCCTCATAAGTATTACATATATGATGCTTCCATGAACAGATACGGGAGAGGTTACAGAAATCATGAGGCAAGGAACGAGTAACCTTACACGTATGTAGCTTATGAGAGGTCTATCAAAGTCATATATACGCTAAAAATTGTTTTCTTTTAAGTAAGCAGGAAGGATCGCTATGCGACATCCCAGTTTTCATCAATCGAATATTCGCTTCTCCTATCACTGGCGAGCAAAGTTCACTAAAAGTATTACTGCTATTCTTTTTACCGTTCTAGTTGCCAGTTTTCTTGCTGCTTGCGGTTCAGCGACAGCGGCTACGGGACAGGCAAAACAGGCAGGACAGGTAAGCCCAACACCGGTTGTCACGCTCCCGCCTACGCCGACGGCTGTGCCAACTCTTGTACCCACGCCGAAGCCAACGCCTCGTCCGACACCAAAGCCGACAGTTGCACCACCGCCTCAACCTACGCAGCCGCCACCTGCACCAGCACCGGCTGTACTGGATTTGCGCCCATCGTCTATGAGTTTCGTCGGTCATCTCGACTGTAGCCAGAGTAACGGGGACTATGTTTGCCTCGCACGGGTACTTTCCGAGGCGAACGCTCAAAGTAACCTGAACTGGGTAGCCTATACGAATGTTCCAGGCGGCGTCAGCTTCAGTCCGGTAAGAGGGTCGCTTGCTCCCGGCCAGAGTGTGCTGGTAACGATCTTCATACCGCTCCATGCCTGCACCCCCGGCCTATTCTTTTTCCAGGGGCCAATCAACACGCACACAATCACCTGGGCATGTTAAGAACCTCTATCCAGGTGAAAACGTGCTAACGGAACCTTGACATCTTCCAGCGCGAGCGATATCATCAAATCACGGATAATTTGATGATATCGTTCCTATTTCACATTTTCACAAACGAGTTTTTTCATGGCTGAACATACATGTTACATTGAACAATTCCCGCATAGTCTGCCGCATCGGGAGGAGGCAACGCTCCAGCCCTGTGGTCATTATGCTTGCGCGCCCCATACGATTACCTATTTTGGTACGGGAGATGATGATGAACTGGTAGGCGATTACTGCATGGTGTGCTACACAAAAACATTCCCGAAAAACGGCCCTGACCGTTTGCTGCGTCAGGCGCTACTCGGCAGCAGCGAACGAGGGGTAGGATAACGATTGCCTCAAAGCATTGCGATTTTCTCGTAGCGATAACCGCCAGTGAGCTAGCAGAGTATCTTCAATCAGCAGGTAGGCAAACATGATTGACACAGGATACTACCCGTTCGGAGATGCAACGGCACGGGCGCAAAAAGCCATGCAAGCCTGTCTGTATGGGAATGTTTTGCTTGCCCAGGAAATACTGCTGCAATTGCGCAACGAACTCAAACGACAGAGTGGCGATTTACCGATTGTGAGCCACGAACGAGAGCCAGCCGATATCACCAGTAAAGAGAGAGCATTTCTTACCCAATCTTTTGCTGAAACCCAGGCGTGGGGCTGGCTGGAACTGGCATCCGGTATTGTACAACTGGTGCTGGAACGCCCTGGCACCGGGATGATGTATTTCTCGCGTGCATGGCGTATCTGGCGGCTACCTTCGCTATCCAGAGCAGGTCTTGAAGGCGTGGAGCAACAAGAGGCGGTGCGTGAACGTATACGGGCGCGTCTCTGGCTCGGCGAAGCCTGGGCGCGTAGCATGAGCGACCGTGCGGAACGCTCGGCAAAAGCAATATTACGTGCCGCTCTGGCGGAGCTTGAGCGCCTCAATGCGCACGATATCTTGTATGAAACGATTGCGCAACAAGCGTTACTGCCACCTGCGGCATTGGGCTCACCAGCCCATAGAGATGATAGGCAGGTGAGCCCTTATGTATGCACAATGCAAGACATCGCTTAGGAAAGTTTTTCAAGGCGGTTTTGCCATTTAGCTTGCAAGGTTAAGTAGACTTGCTCGGATATCTCGCCATTAGCGAAACGCTCATCAAGCTTATCCAGCATCTCCTCGATTTTTTCGCGTGTCATCGCCTCGCCTGACCCTCCGCCAGCGGGGGTCATATTTACTGGCGAAGGCAAAGCACCTTGCTGGTTCAACTGTTGTTGCGGCATGGGTTGAACGAACGGGTTGCCCGCCACAATCACAGGGCCTATCGGTGGCATTGGCGGCTGCGGCAACAGTTGATTAACAATTTGCGGGCGATTATCTACCAGCATGCCTTCACCGGGATTCGCCGCCAGAATTTCGATAGCCTTGATTTTCTCTAGCTCCAGCGGATTAATCCCGGCATTGAGTTGATTCTGCATAACCTCTACATTGGCATTGCCAAGCGCACGAACTTTATTCGCTTCGGTAAGAATACGATACTGTTCCTCCTGCGCTTTCAGCGCAGCCAGCCTGACACTGGCTTCTCCTCCGGTAAGCCGGGCTTGCATCTCCAAACTCACTCTGTTTTCCATCCGGAGAGTCTCGAGATATCCGTCGGGATACTTTATATCAATAGTCAAGCCACAGAACTCTAAGCCCCAATCTTCAAAGGTAGGCAGCAATGCCTCTTTACAAGCAAGCGAGATTTCTGCCTGTTGCGGTTTTAGTTCTCTGATGGTCCTGCTTGCGAATGCACCTCCTACTACGGAGTTTACGGAGGACCTGGTAAGTTCTTCGCCCAGTTGTTTTTTGGTATACACCTGCCAGTTACGGGCAACACTCTCTAAAAACTGCACAGGGTTCACAACTTTAACCCGGTACATCCCAAATGCACCGACAGCTTCACCTTCTAGCGTTAACACATCCCCGACACCCCAGGGCAACTGGAATTCGCCCATGGTAAACCAGATCACTTCGATGCGACCACGCAATGCTGTAAGTTGCTTAATATCATATAATCCCGGTTCAAGAATGGCCTGATTCTCGGCATCCAACTTACCATCTCGCAGTACTATCACCAGTTCGTTATGCGATACAACTATTGCCTGTACGCCACGCAAAGCACTCGCCCGGGGCACATTTGGGTCGGGGATACGCCACATCACCCCATCTCGCGATGGATCTACAGTCACAACATCTCGCCAGGAGAGGGGCATGAAGCCCAATGCCTGACCGACACGCCGCATATCCTGTTCCGCATTTGCTAATCTCTTGATACCCCAGTCTGCTAGAAATCCCATTCTGTTCCCTCTTTCTTAATGCCATCACAGTGATCGTCATGCACCGTACTGCTGCAAGAACCGATGTGTCTGCGAAAGTGTGCTACCCAGATTCTGGTTTACAAAATTCAAACGTCCTACAAGTATTTCACGCGCCTGATTTTTTTTGTCTACATAGCGTATAAATGCTACGGGGAGATAGATGAGACCGATTAATTTGATAGTGGTCGCCCCTAACTCCGCCACTTTCTGACCGGTATACTGCTTCATTGCTCGCACGGCCATATCGCTCGAAATAAGCGAAGGCAGGGCCATGAGTTGCTTATCCAGCAAATTATAGGTGTTGATGCCGGTGTAAATGGTCGGCAATACTGGATCATTCACCAGCAGATGACCAACAACAGGTGCGTTCGCTGCTGTCGCATCAACGAGAATAAGGGCCTCGCGGCCCGTACCAACGGTGAAAATGATGCCTTTTTTCTCGGCATAATTGAGGGTCGCGACCCAGTATGGGTGATAGTGGCGCACAACAACACCCACTGACTCAGGAGCGCTAAAAGCTGGTTTGCGCCGATTGCCCTCGACGACCGCATCCAGCCAGCTCCAATCTGCCAGCACCGGTACCGGCGCAACGCCCACACGGGCCGCCAGGAGTTGCCCGATTGATTGTAGCAATCCCAGCAATTGTGAAGGCGATTGAATGGTGGTCAAAGCGCGGGTATAGTTCAGCAGATGCTCATAAAAAGCATTGAATTCTACCGGACGTGACTGTAGCACGACCTGGTAGCATTTCACGATGGCCTGGAAAATCCGCGCAACCATGATATCTTTCTGTATACCTTCCTGGAGCGGCACAGTATATTGCAGATTATAGGTACTGGCAGTGGCCTGTGAATCGGCTGTTGTGAGCTGGCCTATAGCGCGTTCGAGTTGCGCCAGTGCGGCGTCTGGCGCAAAACTGCGACCTTCCTCTACTACGGGGATCAGAACATCAAGCAGAAGGATATCGCCACGCATGCGCGAGTCGAGGGCAATGAGATAGGAGCGATAACTCTCGTCTAAATTCTCCTGTGCAAACGCCTGGTACTCTTGCTGCAATGTCTGCACATTCTGGCGTACCGCTTGATAGGAAGGAGTTTCATCGCTGGAAAGGAAGCGTGCGATATTGGCATAATAGATTAAACTTGAAAGGCGGAACTGCAATGTCTTCAGGCTTTGTTTATCAACCTCCTCGATGGCAAAATCTTGCATTTGTCTGGCTGAGACCTGACTCGAAAGCGTCTTGAGCCATTGATTATCGCCCTGTCCAATAGAAACGAGTAAGGGTCCGGGCTGATAGTCAGCGAAACCTGAAGTCATCTTGAAAGGAATGACCGGCGCTTCGGGAGCATTGTCAAGATTTTCTAGACGGCGATCAATATCCTTTTTGAGCGTGGGATAGAGTTTATCATGGAATATGTAGCGGCGGCTTTCCACGTCAACAGTGCTGGAGCTACCCATACTGCCGCTTCCCACCCCCATCTTCTCCAGCAATGCTCTGAGTGCTTGTTCATTCTGCCGCGCATCATTCTGGCTCTGTTGTAGCATATAGACACTGCCGCAATAGGCACATTCTATAGGTTTCGAGAGGTCCTGCGGCATAGTTCCAATATCAGCAGGTGTGGGTGCGCCACAATTCGTGCAGCGGAGTTCCTGCACTTTCAGAGCCGGGCCATTGCTTGCTGAAGAGATGGGTGATGTAAACGTGGCGGGACCAGTCGCGACAGTATGCATCTGTTGCGACGCAAAGATATAATCACAATAAGGGCATTGCACTTGCTGTGAGGGGTTTCCCATCATAGCGTTGCTATCAACAGGGGCACCGCATTGCGGACAGGCAGGGACATCTCTAGCAGGTAATGATGGAGTAGCCGGTAAAGTAATAAGAGAGCCGGTAGCCACAGGGATTGGACTGACCTCAAACGCTTGTAATTTATCCAGCCACTTCTTCCTGAGATCATTGTAGGTGTTTTGATCTATTTTCCCTCTTGCTATCTGCATATCAAGCGAATCCAGCATATCCAGGATATCTTGTTTCTCCATGTTCCGTTCCTTCTTATTTAATGGTGATGGGATGTGCGCTCAAGACGATTGATGCGCTCGTTGAGAGATTGAATAATGTTCATGGCATTATCCAATTTTGCGTTCAGTTCCCGGCGTACTACATTTGCTTCATATTGCGCTTTGTACATAACCATTGAACCACAGGGCGTGCAAACAGCAATCTGATGCGTTTCAAGATTGATCGACTCCTGGCTCGCCTTCTCCAGGAGCATCTGTGCGTAGGGCGTTACAATAGCATCGCACATGGAGTAATGGAGTTCGTAGCCTTGCATATCGCGATGACAGATCCAACACGTACGTGTCAACCGCCAGTTAGTCAGTAAAGTTGTCATTTGCTGCTGCCATTTTTGATCGTTACATCTGCTGAAGAATTGATTTGCCTGCGCAAGATGATCGGATGCGGTTGAAGGATCATAATTTTTTTTGAGCATAGCGTCGTAATAACTGGACATCCCGCTATGAAAGTAGAAACGCGTGATGGCCTTATCATTATGTCCATCGGCGGCGGGAAGAGTCGTATAGGTTTTCAGTTGCGCATTTCTGAGAACTTGAAATTTTTCGGATGCAATTTTATGCAAATCGTGGGACCGGAGTTGATCACCCTTTGCCAGATCAATATCAACTTCCACGAGACGACATACTAACTCCGCACAAAGTTCTGGGATTGACATTGATTCTGTTTTATAGCTCGGACCAATAGCCTCAATTTCCTGCAATCCCTGTTGCTGCAAGGCATAAAGAGTCTGGAGCAAGGCTTGAAGTAAAGGAGTAATGGGCTGCTGGTTATCTTTCATTGTCAGATAGCGGTAGAGGAGCGCATTTGCAGCGGCCCTCGTTGCCATCTGCGGGTTGCCCTTATCAGTAAATCTCTTCGCGGCTTTATCAAAAATGTCAGAGGCAACACTATACTGGTTCAACAGGACACCTTTTTGAAAAGCCCGTTCATACAACTCATCATCTTCCAGGTTAAAGCCCATCTTTTTCATGAATCCGCCCATATGATGTTTGCCCTTTCAGAAGGTATATTGATACGAATCAAAGCAAGTGACGGTGAAAACAGAGCTATTATATCATTGCCTGTTTTCACTGTCAACGAAAAATCTGTTCAAATTGCGATTACAATTGTGATTTGAATATTATTGAAATACAGTGGAACTATTACACTTTTACATTTCTAAAAGATTGATCAGGGGCAAAGTCAAAGATAGCTTCGAGGGCTTCGGGGGCGTAACGTTCGACAATGGCTTCGGTGATGGCGTTGGCACGGCATATTTCGCCGAACATGCTGGCGCTGGGGCGCGGGATGCGTCGCCCGGTCTGTGGATCAACTTCTATCAGGCCAAAGCGTGCGGCCCAGCCGTTGTTCCACTCAAAATTGTCTATTAATGACCAGTGCAAGTAGCCGCGCACGGGAATACCCTCCTGAAGGGCGCGATATACCATTGCCAGGTGTTCCAGGATGGCGCGAGGACGGCGGTCGTCCTTTGCGTCGCTAAAGCCGTTTTCGGTGATGTAAAGCGGTTTATTACCCTGGGTGCGCTGGTACACCGCTTTGAGGATACGGTACAGGCCGAACGGATAAATTTCTCCAAAGGACCCATCTACGCCTGGATCGTTGCGTGGAGCATTCTTCCGCACAAAACGCCGCCCGAACAGATCAGAGAACGCAGTCGGGTCAAAACGCACCA
>DATGJV010000680.1:0-4327 GCA_035295005.1 Ktedonobacteraceae bacterium
TATCACCGCTTTTGAAATGGTGATGCATAACCATTATGGTCTGGATTCCGTACAATATGAGGAAGCCGGAAATCTGTAAGGGATATACTCTTCAAACATTGAAATAAGATGTAACGAAAGGTTTGTATTATGGCATACACTACCGCGCCAGGCGCACTCCCGGTCGTCACAACACCCGATTATGAAGCAATGGTCATTGGCGCACATCCCGATGACGACGATTTCGGTGCCGCAGCAACCAGCGCCCTCTGGGCAAAACAGGGCAAGAAGATCGTCTGGGTCGTCATGACCGACGGCACCGAGGGCAGCGAAGTTCCCAGCCTGAATGATACAGAATTTATGCTCGAACGCGAGCGAGAGCAGCGTATGGCCTGCGAAGTATTGGGTGTGCAGGCTGTAGAGTTCCTACGTTTCCCCGATGGGCATCTAACCAATACCGAAGCTGCCCGTAAAGCTGTTGTGCGCCTCATTCGTCAGTATCGCCCGCGAGTCGTCTTTACCCACGACCCATCATCGCACATCTTCGCGCCCGACCCCGATACGGAGCCAGACGATACCGCGTACCTGAACCATCCCGACCATCGCGCTACCGGCAACATCGTTCTGGACGCCATATTTCCCGCCGTTGGCAATCCTCGCTCCTATCGCGAACTGCTGGCCGAAGGATTATTGCCCTATCGAGTCCACGAACTCTACCTGTTCTTTACCGGCAAAGAGAACACGTACATTGATGTCACCGAGACCATTGACCTCAAAGGCCAGGCATTGAAATGCCATGTTACCCAGTTTGGCCCCGAAGCAAAAACGTTTGACTGGCTGCGCGAACGCGCCGCCGAGGTCGCCAAAGAGGCTAAAGAGAAAAAGGGCCTCGATATGCAATATGCCGAGTCTTTCCGCAGAGTCAAGCTTCACATCCCGAAAAAGCAAGAAGAGGATGCTGAATAACAGAGAAACAGAAAAAGTGCCACAAACGCCGAGCGTTTGTGGCACTTTTTCTGTTTCTCTGTTATTCAGGGGTAACTATCGCAGCGAAGCCTTCCCACCAGTTCATGAACTGTGAATGGGTAAGACTATGGCGGTTATAAAGGGAGGAATCGGCAAGGTACACGTAATCGGCATTGCCGCCAGTGACAACAAGCAAGTGACCACCCGCGTACCTGTCAGGGGGGAAACCAACAATCACCGGTGTGCCAGTATTAGCCACATTAATTACATCATTCAACGTTTCGTTCTGCATGTATGTGGTCTTGAAACCAAAATACGCTACTGTTTGTTGTATACCTGAACCATCAAGAAGACCCTGCGATGGCGTGATAGCACCTATTCGCGCCTCCACTTGCAGAATATCAGCAATACGATAGTGATGACCATAGGCATTGATCACCTCGGTCATGGCTGCGGTAGAACACGCTGAATATGCCCAGGTATTGAAATCTTGCGTACTGCTGTACTGCGCTGGATCAACCTGACCTAGACGTACCAGAGCCTGTGAAGCCTGATAATGTGCCTGTACTGATGTACTCGAATTATTGCTGCTGGAAGAAGCTGATGCTGAAAGATTACCCGACCATCCCATTGCGCTCAACCCCGCACTGGGGAGCAACGTGCGCAGCATATACAGCCCAAGCAGAAAAACGGAGACGAGAACGAGAATAACGCCAAGCCAGGAGGTCGGGTCACTCGTCGGCTTGCCAAAAATACGCCCAATCTGTACAGGTTGCCATGCAACTGTCCAATTTCGCAACGGACGCTCCAGAGTTGGCTGTTTCGTATATGCCGAGACACCCCGTGAACGCGAAGGTTCAGACACGCGCCTGGCAATTTGTCGTTCATTATAAGGAGCTGCTCGATACGCAGTTTGCCCACTACGTCTTTGCGGTTTCGAGGAGAGGAAAAATCCAACAAGAGTAACAGCAAGGGAGACGGCAAGTATCGTGAGCAGGAGAGTACTCATGCGGTATAGGCTCCTGATTCCATCCCAGTTGAGAAGCGAAATTTGCTCTGCTTCCCAAATAACTACTTCCACAACAGGCAAAAACATTTGTACAAAGCAAAGTATACCATTACATGTCATGGTTTTGCAAGAAAAAATCCCCCAAAAGTCAGGACAGCCTTCTCACCTTTTAGTGGTATGAGGAGCCTGGAAACCGCCTTCCTTGACTTTCAGTTATTGTTGTGATATATTACATGCATGCAAATGATATGTGTCTGATATATCTTTACCTGTGAGAAACCGTCTATTCATGGAGTGAGATGTGCTGTAAAACCTCGTTCATGAAGAAGGGAGTTCCTGCAATTATGGCACGGCAAGAGACAATTCGACCTGACAACGCAGTAGAAAGTGAAGCACAGGCCGTTGATCCTATTTTTGGCGTTGAAATCCACGGCCTGGACCCAATACCTGTTGAGCATCGCCACGGTGAACCCGGAGAACTTTTCTGGACCTGGCTCGGCGGTAACTTTAATTATGTTGTGCTGGCAGCCGGCGCTTTTACCATCATCTTCGGCTTGAATATCTGGCAAGCTATCTCGGCTGCTATCATCGGCAGCGTACTTGGTGCAATTGTTTTCGGCTTTTGCGGGATATTCGGGCCTCGTACCGCGACCGCAACTATCGTGAATACCCGTGCCGCATTCGGACTCAATGGCAACTTCCCGGCGGCACTCATTAGCTGGCTCTCAGCTTCCGGCTGGGTTGCGGTAAATTCAGTACTTGCTGTATTTTCGCTTGTCCAGTTAGCAGGGATAGCTGGCCTGGGTACTGGCATTGCCGTACAAATTGCTGCCGTAGCCATCATTATCCTGGCGCAGGTGATTATCGCCCTGTTCGGTCATGCTACGGTTGTCGCCTCTGAGCGGATTTTCGCTGTCGTATCAGTCGTTCTCATTGTGGGGGTCATGGTGTTTGCTCTACCAAAGGTGAACTGGGCTTACCCACAGGCTAAATCACTGGCCGGTAGCACGACAATAGGAACCTGGTTCCTGGCACTCTCTGTGATTATGGCCGGCCCACTCTCCTGGGTGAACTACGCTTCCGACTACTCCCGCTACTTTCCTGCACGCACCAGTTGGAAGCGTATCGCCCTTATGAGTTCACTCGGTATAGGTGTATCCGCAGTGTTTGGTTCTCTGATCGGAACGGTACTGGCAACGGTTGTTGATATGTCCAATCCGATTGCGAACCTGCCGAAGATTCTTCCAGGCTGGTACCTGGTGCCTTTCCTGCTGGTAGTTATCTGGGGAGCAATTGCCAATAACGTACTCAACCTGTATACTGCCGGACTTGGTCTGCTCGCCTTGCGCGTCCGTGCGCGTCGCTGGATAGCTGTTTGCCTCGTTGGTTCGCTCGCAACAGTACTTACCTGCATTGCCATCTTCGTCTACAATTTTATGTCATTATACGCCGAGTGGCTTTCGCTCACCCTCATCCTGCTCGCACCCTGGACGGCAATTCTGCTCGTTGACTATTTTGTACGTCGCGGTCAGTATGATATCGAAGGGCTGCACACCTGGGGCAAGGGTCCGTACTGGTATCGTAGAGGAGTAAATTGGTCAGCCATTATTGTATATCTCGTAGGGATTGTTGCCTCGCTTGCCGTTGCCAATTCGACCCTGTGGGCCAGCCCCCTCTCGACACAACTCTTCGGTGGAGCGGATTTCAGCCTGTTCGCAGGTTTGATTGTTACAGGCATTCTCTACTACCTTGTTGCAAAAAAGCAGGTAGCGAAAATCCCGCTCCAGAGTGGCAATGTGCCGGCTCAAAAGCCCTCTGTTGCCGAGTAATACGTAGACATATTGGAATGTGATAACGCATATCAAGGAGAATTCTCTGTGTTTCGAACATCCTGGTTTGAGGTCCAGCAATTAGACCCAGGTGTGCATCTGATTAGTGAGCCGGGCCATGTCAACTCGTTTCTTATCCAGGGTACAAATAGTGCTATCCTGTTTGATACTGGCCTGGGGGTAGCCAACATCCGCAAGGTGGCAGAAGAGTTGAGCGATAATCCTCTGCTGGTCGTGAATTCGCATTATCATTTCGATCATACCGGCGGCAACCGTCTCTTTGACGATATTGCCATTCACCGTATCGGTGGTCCATTGCTACAACAGCCTTCGCATCCCAGCCTTGCCGAGGGATACATGGCGTACACGCAGAGGCTACTGCAAGCGTGGGGACCTTACAAAGAGGCCGATGATCTCTACTTCCACCTGCTTACTGCCGAACGTATGATTCGACCGCTACCAGAGGGCTTCGACCCGGCAACCTACCAGGTCATCCCAACGGTACCCACGCGCCTGTTGGAGGAGGGTGATGTGCTGGATCTCG
>DATGJV010000681.1:0-2711 GCA_035295005.1 Ktedonobacteraceae bacterium
GTGCTCAAGCAGGCCCCTACAGCGCCAGAGTCGGGCGTGCTAAAGCGGACCCCTACAGCGCCAGAGTCGGGCGTGCTAAAGCAGGCCCCTACAGCGCCAGCGGGCGCTTTAAACCCGCACCCGCTGGCACGGGCCGGACCAGCGCCGCCGCGCTGTAGGGGTCCGCTTTAGCGCACCCGCTGGCACGAGCCGGACCAGCGCCGCCGCGCTGTAGGGGTCCGCTTTAGCGCACCCGCTGGCACGAGCCGCAGCGATGTGCCAGTCAATGTTTTTCCGTTTGATCCCACAACAACGGCTGGCAACACAGATAGTAGGAAGGTGACTCATGATTAACACATCTCATGAGGAGATGCTTCCCATCTCCTCGCTCAATGCGTTGGAATATTGTCCGCGCAAGTTTTACTATCAGTTTGTGCAAGGGGAGACGCTGGTCAACGAATTTGTGCTGGAAGGCACATTGGCCCACGAGCGCGTTCACCAGGCCGGGACACACGTGACCGCAGGGGAGGAAGCGATCACGCGGCTGTACCTTTATAGCGAAGCATTACGCCTCACCGGCTTTGCCGATGTGATCGAAGAACGTAAGGGTGTGCTTGTTCCGGTGGAATACAAACATGGGCAGCAAGGGCAATGGCTCAACGATCATCTCCAGCTCTGCGCCCAGGCGTTGTGTCTGGAGGAACGACAGCCGGGCAAACCGCCTATTGCCTGTGGGTATATCTACTACGTTGGATCGCGACGGCGGGTAAAAGTCACGTTTACGCCGCAACTACGGGCCAGGACGCGAGCCGCCATTACCCAGGCATTGCAGGTGGCCGCCCTTGCCACTCCACCACCGCCCCTGACTGGCCCCCTGACCGCCCGTTGCCCCAATTGCAGCCTCTTGCCCCTCTGTATGCCAGAGGAAGTTCGGTTGCTACAGGCGAAAAAAAGAAGATGACAGAGGAGATTTCTTATGCCAACCCTTTACTTAACAGAAGACTATGCCCTGGTGCGCCGCGATGGCGACGATTGCCTGCTGGTGCAAATCCCTGAAAGACGCGCAAAGGATGGGGCCGCGCCCACACCTGCTCGCAAAGAGCGCGTGCCGCTCATCAAAGTAGATGAAGTGGTCGTGCTGGGTGAAGTGACCCTGACCGCTTCGGCCCTGCATGCGCTGCTGGAGCGCGATATCGAGATCACCTTTTTAGGCCATTACGGCCAGTTCAAAGGTCGCCTCTCGCCCTCCTTCTCGAAAAATGCCATCCTACGCATGGCCCAGTACCGGGCGCATCAAGATATGGGGCAACGCTGCGAACTGGCACGACGCTTTGTGATTGGCAAACTCTCGAATCAACGCACCATGTTACAACGATACAATCGCCGTCAATCCGACCCTGAGATGCGACAGGCGATAGAGCAGATAGCAGCACTGCTGCAACAACTGGCACCATTACCACTGGCGCAGCTGCATCAAGCGCCAGTTGCTCGCAGACTGGCGGGTGGGGATAATCGCATTGCTGGCACACCACTGGAAACGATCCTGGGTATGGAAGGGGCAGGGAGTGCCGCGTACTTTCGCTGCTTTGGGAAGTTGCTGACCAACCAGGAACAATGGCCGTTCGCCGGGCGAGTGAAGCGACCGCCAACAGACCCGGTGAATGCGTTGTTAAGCTTTGGCTATTCGCTGCTCACCAACAAGGTTGCCAGTGTAGTGCAACTGGTGGGCTTCGACCACTTTATCGGCTACTTGCACAGTTCCTTCTACGGTCGTCCAGCTCTGGCGCTCGATCTCGTGGAAGAATTCCGGCCTATCATTGTCGATTCGGCGGTCTTGACGATACTGAACAATCGCATGTTCACCGTACACGACTTCGTTGTCGAGCTTGGAGCCTATCGGCTCAAGGATGATCGCAGGAAAGTCTTCTTCACAAAATTTGAAGAGCGGCTTGATGAAGAGATCAATCATCCCGTCTTTGGTTACAAAGTGACGTATCGCCGGTGTATTGAGTTACAGGCGCGGCTCCTTGCCAAGTTTATCACCGGTGAAATCGAAGAGTATACGCCTTTCCTCATTAAGTAAGCAGGAACCAATGAGAAAACAAGCCAGGGTCAGCAAACACACGACCTGTTACGTGATTGCCTATGATATCCCAGATGATAAGAGGCGCACCAAAATCCATAAGCTCCTCTCAGGATTTGGTACGTGGACCCAATTTTCCCTGTTTGAGTGTTTCTTGAGCAGAAAGGAAATGGTGCTTTTACGCGCAAAGTTGGCCGAGCATCTCAATGATGTGGAGGATAGTGTGCGCTTCTATCCGCTCTGCGTTCAGTGCCTGACGAAAGTGGAGACAGTCGGGGGGCCACATCCACATGAAGAGTCCGTGTTTATTATATAAGCTGAACAATTTCCGAGAGGCTCAGTGATGCCTCTGTCGTGCAGAGCCTCTCGGAAGTCGCTACAGGCGGCTGGAAGGCAAAAATGGTCAAATAAGCTCTTCTGTATTTCTCCAAAATAAGCTCTTTTTGGGAGCCTCTCGGAAACTATTGCGTAAAATGGCTTCCTGTGCTATACTACGAGGGTAGCAGGCTAAATGGCCTGTGGAGCCCGTTCGGGATTGAAACACCCCACTGTGGCTGCTGTGGTGGTGCCTGTTGGCGGCTAAATGGCCTGTGGAGCCCGTTCGGGATTGAAACTGCTCTTTTTGCAGCTCTTCCTCATGTTGCTGTGG
>DATGJV010000682.1:0-2581 GCA_035295005.1 Ktedonobacteraceae bacterium
CATCTCGTTTCTTGCGAATAAGCTCTACGATCTCCATGCGTTCTTCCTCTACGAGCCATTCAGGACAATACGCACCGAGTCAGTTTCAAAACCGTTGCCAGTCTCAATCTGGTAACGATTGGTGGTCATGCCGCCCAGACGAACATTACGGTCAAAACGCAATTGTCCGTTGGTGAAGTTGTAAACGTTTGTATCACGTTCCAATACGCCCTGAATAAGAATCGTCTCAAACTGCGCTTCTTGCTGCTCCTTGCACGCTTTGAGCAGAGTCGCAACCTGCTGCCAGGCAACACCCTTTGCATAAACGATACGCACACTTTTTTTATGTCCATCCCCGACAGCGCTTTCAACCACTGTATACGGCAACGCGCCTTGTTCAAGAGCCTGCAATTCCGCAATAGAGTTCGGCGGGAAAGGAGCTGGCGGCGCTGGCGCAGGAGGTGGCGGAGGCACAGGGAGAGGAGCCTGGTGGCGTGATTGCTGCGGCGCCTGCGGCGGAGGCGCGGCGGGCCGTCCCGGTGGCATAGCCGCTGGACGCCCCTGTTGTCCAGGCGCGGGAGCCGGACGCCCCTGCTGGCCGGGCGCCGGACGTGGTTGGGAATACGGCGATTGCTGACCTGCGGCAGGCCGTGGCGGGGTTTTCAAATCGCGACCGCAACTCGTGCAATAAACAGCACGGTCAACGTTAAATCCTCCACAATATGGGCAACGCATACTTCTATTAGCCCTCCCGATTCATATTTTTTATTCGTAAATTCTGCTGTAGTATATCATACGGAGGATACGACGAATCTTCAAAAATATATCGCTCCATCCAACTACCTACAGACTATGACTTTCGTCATGGATGAGAAACATGTCTTTACGTACTACCTATTCTCCAGAAACTGACATACACTCTACACAGTAATCCAGTTCTCGTAAGAGAACCGGAAAGCTTCAATATAAATAACAATAGTATGCAGGAGTAAAAGCATATGCAAGAGTCAATGGAATTCAGTACCAAAACCGGCCCCATTCATCTGCCTAAGGATGGGCGACCGGCAGATGTCCAGGTATCCAACCTGGTCAAAACGTTTGGCAAGCACGAAGCAGTGAAAGGCGTCTCTTTCACCATTGGCAAGGGGGAGATTTTCGGACTGCTTGGGCCAAACGGGGCGGGCAAAAGCACTACTATCAATATGATGTGCGGCTATCTCGCGCCTAGCTCGGGTGATACGACTATCGACGGTATCTCAATTGCCAGGGAACCGCTTAAAGTGAAACGTATCATCGGCGTTGTGCCGCAGGAGATCGCCCTCTACAAAGATCTGAATTCGCTGGAAAACCTGGACTTTTTCGGGCAGATCTATGGCATGGGGGCCAGAGAACGCCGCGAACGTTCGGAAGACGTGCTGCATTTCGTTGGGCTGTATGACCGCCGCAAAGAACCCATCAAGAACTTTTCGGGCGGTATGCAGCGGCGCATCAACATGGCGGTGGCCATGATCCACCAGCCCAACTTCCTCATGATGGACGAACCCACAGTCGGCGTTGATCCGCAGTCGCGCGAGAACATTTTTGACACCATCGAAAAGTTGCGCGATCAGGGTGTCACTATTCTTTACACCACACACTACATGGAAGAAGCCGAGCGACTGTGTAACCACATCGCCATCATGGATGAAGGTCGCATTATCGCTATGGGGACACTCGAGCAATTGCTGGCCCTACGCGACCAGAATCGCGAAGTGCAGCGACCGCACGGGCTACAAGAACTCTTCATTCAGTTGACAGGCAAAACACTGCGCGACTAACAGGATAAACAACCGGGCGTCAACAGTTTCACGCTCAATAAGAGAAAAGGATTGGTATGAAAAATCTCTGGTATATCGCTCGCAAAGACCTTTTACAGACACTTAAAGATAGAGGCTCGCTCTTTTTCTTGCTGGTCATGCCACTGGTACTGATTACCGTAATCGGTCTCGCTTTTGGCAGTTTCTTTGGGAGTGGGTCATCTCAAATCACGATTACTGTGGCTATGAGCAATGCGGATAATGGGCCGGTCGGCAAAGCCATTATGCAGGCGCTCAATACGAATACTGCATCACTCAAAATTACCGTCAATCAGTACCATGATGCCAACCAGGTCAAGGACCAGGTGGCCAATAACAGCAACGTCAACGCGGGCGTGGTCATCCCCGCTAACGCATCAAACACGCTGATCGCGGCATCCAGCGCTGGTACGTTGCCCAAAAATCTCGTGCAGGTCTATTCGTTGCCAGGTACAAGTGATACGCGCCCAACAATTATACAGAACATCATAACAAACATACTCACTTCGGAAGTGGCAGGCTCGACGGCTGTAGGGCAAGTTTATAGTGTCTGCAATCAGCCCGGTAATCATTGCGGGCAGAGCAGCATCAATACTCAGGCTATCGCGGGAACAGTCGGTCAGGCCAGCGCGACAGGTGGGAGTTCGGCAGTCCAGACCTTGACGGCTGGCAAAGCAACTTCGTTCAACAATTTTGACCAGGTGGTTCCCGGCTATGCCATCTTCTTCGCGCTCTTCGGCATCAACGCGGTGGCAGGCACCATTTTG
>DATGJV010000683.1:0-6648 GCA_035295005.1 Ktedonobacteraceae bacterium
CCCAGCACGTTTTGCCAGTCCTGCTGCAAAATCGAGACCTCGTTTTTGGCAGCCTGGTTGCCCGCGCTGGAGTAGGTCAGGGTAACCTGTGGCATCTGCGCCGCGCTCGCCCAGCCTTCTTGCTGCAAGCCTGTGGCGAACAGTGATTTCGCTTTGGTCTGGTCGCCTTGCGTCCCTGCGCCATCGGGACCCGTCAGGTTGGCGTTGTAACCTGGCATGCCCTGTGGCACGATGTGGTTGGTCGCGACCAGCGAATTTTTCCAGGCGGCCTGCACTATCACGTTTTTGTTGATAGCCAGATCGAATGCCTGACGGATGTCAATGTTGTCAAACGGCTTGATGTTGTAGTTCATCGCGTAGTAGCTGATCCACAACTGCGGCACCGAATGGAAGTCTGAGCGTGTCTTCGCCGTGTCGTAATCCACGATCGGAACACCGGTCTCACTGAGCTGACCTGACAGGTAAGCGTTGTAAGTCGTATCCGAGTTTTTGTAGAAGGGGAAAATGACCTTCTGCAATTGCGGGATCGGGCCGTAGTAATCGGGGTTGGGGACGAAGACGATTTGTTTGCTGTGCGTGTAGGATTGTACCTTGAAGGGGCCATCACCGCCACCCTGGGTCAGGTGATCGGTAAAGGCGGCACCATACTGGTCCACCAGCTTCTTTTCCAGTACATACGAACATGGATAGGTCAGCGCATACAAGAAGAAGGCAGCGGGCGATGCTGCGGTGATGACGATGGTGCTGGCGTCAGGCGTTTTAATGCTATCGCCAATGATCGTCTTGATCTTCCCGGTAGCAAGCGCAGTTGCGTCTTTAAGATAGCGCAGATAGTAAGGAGCGGTACCGGACTTGGTTGCCGGCTGCAGCGCCCGGTCAATACTATAGGCGACATCGGCTGAGGTCAGCGGTGTGCCGTCACTAAACTTCAGGTTGGGACGCAGGTGGAAGGTGTAGTCCAGGTGATCGGAGCTGACCGTCCAGGACGACGCCAGATAGCCAACTACATTACCGTTGTCATCTGGTTCCACCAGTCCAGTGAAGACCATATTAATGGCTGCCACAGAAGGCACGTCTGTCGAAAGACCTGGGTCGAACGTTGCGATGTCCGGCACACCCGATTCAGGTAGAACAAATACCTGTTTGTCGGCTGAAGCTTTCGCTGAGCCGGTTGGGGTTGTCGTACCACCGCCACAGGCGGCCAGGAGGAGTGCCATCATGCATAAAAATGCTGGCAAAATAGTTTTGATGAGTTTCTTGCGAGACCCCATCTGTCTTTTCTCCTTTGCTCGAGAAACAATCATTTTATCTAACGTTAACGGGATAAAGAAGCTTTCAGTCTTCATAGCCTCCAAACCCCGATTCTTTGGGATTTTCTGGTGAATACCCTCCTTTCAACACCATGATATATGACGGACATCCATCGTTAGAACAACGATATCCGTGCATAAATTCGTCTGAAAACAATCCATCAAGCGATCTGAAAGCACAATTCAGCAGTCGCTTATGCTGCCACGAAAATATGGCTTATATTACTTACGTCTAATTTTTTATACTTCTCACACAAATTTCATAAAAATGGGAAGATTGGCAAAAAAGTCAACAAGAACATCCCCCAACGGTGATGTTCTTGTTGGCTTTTCGTTACGCTATTGGTTCAATCCTCATCCTGTCTTGCGTCAGGTGTAACCGAAGCAATAACCGTTGTACTATGCGCTAGCACATGGTGTCGCAGTTGAAATGTAAATTTTGCTCCAGTCGTTCGGCGGGGTCAAATCCTGATGGTCAACAGTGTAACCGTTGACACATGGCTTGACCAGGTAGGTGGCCGTGACTTGCTCCATCGGGAGCCATGCCACGTCATTGACCAATGACTGCTCGGCTGTATTGTACGCTTGCAGACGAGTAGCCGGATTCTGGTCCACGTCAGCAGCGTCCAACTGCTTCTGAATTTGCTGCTGTGCAGCGGCATCAGACGACTTATTTTGGCCGTAGTTCATGTTGTTGTTGCCCGAACCGTTACCGAACTGGAGGGTCGTCCAGTCCTCCGCATCAGGATAGTCGGCGATCCAGGCAATACCCCAGAACTGGAGGTTGTTGCCAGTGATATCGGTCAACAACTTGTTGAAGTCAATGTCTTCCACTTTGACGCTCACTCCCAGCACGTTTTGCCAGTCCTGCTGCAAAATCGAGACCTCGTTTTTGGGTGCTTGCGTACCGCCGCTGGAGTAGGTCAGGGTAACCTGTGGCATCTGCGAAACGCTTGACCAGCCTTCTTGTTGTAAGCCTGTGGCGAACAGTGATTTTGCTTTGGCCTGGTCGCCCTGTGTCCCTGCGCCATCCACGCCTGTCAGGTTGGCATTGTAACCCGGCATGCCTTGCGGCACGATGTGATTGGTCGCGATGTACGAGCCTTTCCAGGCAGCCTGCACCACCACATTTTTGTTGACGGCGAGTGCGAATGCCTGACGGATGTCAATGTTGTCGAACGGCTTGATGTTGTAGTTCATCGCGTAGTAGTTGATCCACAACTGCGGCACCGAATGGAAGTCCGTGCGTGTTTTTGCCGTGTCATAATCCACAATTGGAATGGCCGTCTCACTCAACTGACCAGAAAGGTAAGCGTTGTAAGTCGTATCGCCGTTTTTGTAGAAGGGGAAGATAACCTTCTGCAATTGCGGAATCGGGCCATAGTAATCAGGATTGGGAACGAAGACGATTTGTTTGCTGTGCGTGTAGGATTGTACCTTGAAGGGGCCATCGCCACCACCCTGGGTCAGGTGATCGGTAAAGGCGGTGTTGCCATACTGGTCCACCAGCTTCTTTTCCAGCACATACGAACACGGATAGGTCAGCGCATCCAGGAAGAAAGGAACGGGCGCGGCCGCGGTGATGACGACGGTACTGGCATCAGGCGTTTTAATGCTATCGCCAATGATCGTCTTGATCTTCCCACCAGCAAGCAAACTGGCATCTTTGATATAGCGCAGATAGTAGGGGCCGGTGCCGGACTTGACGATTGGTTGTAGCGCCCGGTCAATGCTGTAGGCGACATCGGCTGAGGTCAGCGGCGTGCCGTCGCTAAATTTCAGGTTGGAACGCAGGTGGAAAGTGTAGGTCAGGTGATCGGCACTCTCCGTCCAGGACGATGCCAGGTAGGGAGCTACGTTGCCGTTGCTATCCAGTTCCACCAATCCGGTGAAGACCATATCAATAGCGTTTATGGAAGGTGCATCCGTCGAAAGACCTGGGTCGAACGTTGCGATATCCGGGACATTCGCCTCAGGCAGAATAAACACCTGTTTGTCGGGTGCCGCTCTCGTTGTAGTGGTTGGCGTACCACCACCACAGGCGGCCAGAAAAAGTGCCATTACGCATAATAATGCTGGCAACGTAGTTGTGATGAGTTTCTTGCGAGACCCCATCTGTCTTTTCTCCTTTGCTCGAGAAACAATCATTTTATCTTACGTTATTGAGAAATGAAAGCGTATTGCCTTCATAACCTGGCACCATTTTGAGTAAATGAACAATATCCTCCCAGACCACTTCATCCAATTTCGCAGGTATTTTCTGGTGAACCCTTCCTTTCTGGCACCAGCTGATAGACCGGATATCTGTTGTGAGAATAACAATATCCATGCGTCATCTCATGAATACACATATGGATGTACTTATGTACGCATGTGCATATACGCTCATGCATGCATACATACATGAATGTATACGCGGGTCTATAAACATTTCAGCGAGCGACCAGCATGCTTTGCGCAGCAGTCACTCCTGTGCTAATAAAAACGGCACATATTACTTACGTCTGAATTTGCATTTCTTTCACAACGGAAGAGAATATCGCAGGAACTCTAACAAAAAAGCAGAGCCACGGCTCTGCTTTTTTGTTGGAGTTCTTGCGATATTAGACATACTGAGCGATGTAGATATTAGCCCAATCACCGGGGGGTATCATACTTTCGGCATTGTCAACCATGCCGAAAACGCCGGGTTGCCGTAAAAACGGCATCGTCACTTGCTCCATTGGGAGCCATGCCACGTCGTTGACCAGTTGTTGCTCCGCGTGCTGGTATGCTTGCATGCGAGCCACAGCGTGCGTATTGCTGTCAGCCGCTTCCAGTTGCTGCTGGAGCGCCTGTTGTTGGGCCGCATCGTTACTGGTGTTCTCGCCATAATTCATATTATTGTTTGGCACGCCACGGTCAAACTGGCGGGTAAGCCAATCTTGCAGGTCTGGATATTCGCCGACCCATGCCAGCCCCCACATCTGTAGCCCGGAAGGATTGTTCGTTGCTTGCGTCACCTGTGTGAGCAATGTGCTGTAGTCAATGGGGTTTGCCGTTACCGTGATACCCAGCACCTTTTGCCACATCTGAATGAGCGCGTTAACCTCCGCGTCGGCGTTGTCTACACCGGTCGCGTAGGTTAACTTGATTGCTGGTATCTGAGTGATACTTGACCAGCCTTCTTCGTGGAGACCCTGTTGCAGCAATGCCCGCGCTTTTAGCATATTGCCGGTCAGATTTTGCGTCCCATCCGGGCCTGTCAGGTTGGCGTTATAGCCTGGCATGCCCTGTGGCACGATATGGTTGGTTGGAATAACCGTGCCTTTCCACACATCTCTGGCAATAGCTGTTTTATTGATTGCCAGCTCGAATGCTTGCCGGATATGGATGTTATCGAACGGCTTTGTCAGGTAGTTCATCGCGTAATAATTGATCCACAGCAACGGAATCTGATGAAAATCATCGCGCTTCTTATCCGTCGTGTATGTCGAAACAGGGACGCCAGTTGTATCAAGTTGCCCCGTCAGATAGTCATGATAGGCGTTGTCTGGCTGTGCATAGAAGGAGAAAACCACTTTGTGCAATTGTGGTACGGGACCATAAAAATCAGTATTTGGCACAAAGTCAATATTTTGTCCATGATTATATTGCGAAACCTTGAATGGTCCACTACTGCCCCCTTCGTTCAGGTGGTCGGTAAAGCTGGCGGCATAGGTAGCAATCAGATGTTTCTCTACCACGTAAGAGCAAGGATAGGTGAGCATAGACAGGAAGTAAGCTGCTGGCCTTTTTAGCTCGATAATGACAGTATGGCTATCGGGCGTCAACAGGCTGTCGCCAATCAGGGTTGGGATAAATCCACCCAGCAGCTTATCGGAATCTTTCACAAGGTCAAGATAGATAGGTGCCGTTTGTGATTTGGTCGTGGGCTGCAAGGCCCGATCAATGCTATAGACGACATCAGCCGAAGTGAGCGGTGTGCCATCGCTAAATTTCAAATTGGGCCGCAAATGGAACGTATAGCTGAGGCCATCCGAGGAAATACTCCACGATTGAGCAATTTGTGCCTGTACCCCAAGCTTATCGTTTAACTGGACAAGTCCTGTATAGAGCATCTGAATAGCATTCAATGAAGGCGTATCGGAGGCAAGGACAAGCGCGGGATCAAGCGTCGTGATATCGGTAATGCCCACCAATGGCGCTGTATACACTTGTTTGCTGGCAGGGGCTTTTTCCCAATGCTTCGCCTGTGGGTTGCCAGTACTGCACGCGGCGACAAATAAAGCCAGCGAGCAGAGCAAGAGAGAGGTGCGATACACATATAGATGTTTGCACATAGACATAAACACGGTCTCCTACGTTTTCACAATAAAGAAGAGAGTATCAATAGAGATAATGGCGTTAATACGCAATTCGTCGCAATCCAGGCAAAATAATACGGATATCTAAACGTGTAGCTGAGAGCAAGATAGGCTACCGCAGTCTATCTTGCTCTCAGCTACACGTTTAAATATCCGTTACTAGCTTATTGCGCTTCGCGAATGCGGCGGCCCGCAATGCGACATGCATGAACCCATCAAGGCTGATATCGGCAAGAACTGTAGGCCATGCCATAAATTCTTCGCCCGCCGCTTGCACAATTTGCAATGTATGGCCCTGGTCGGCTACTGCATCGGCCTGTGCCGCTACAAGCGCAATTGTGGCAAACAGGGCGCGTGGATCATTGCTGAAACGCAAATAACGCCGACACGTTGCATACGCTCCATTCAAATCCTGTGCCTCAAGTTGCTGTCTCAGCGACTCCAGTACCGATGACGCAATTAAACCACCCCCGGAAGGAGTCATGGGAATGGCAGACATAGGCACGGTATTGGACTCTTGATTGAGCTGAGCATTGAGCGCGTTGATATAGGCCGCCGAGGTGAACAGCAATGGCAGCGCCGCGATATCCTGTACGTGTGTATAAACAAGTCGCACTGCCGCGGCAAAGAGCAGTCCGTGGGCAGCCTGGATAAAGGCATCGCGGTTGCCGTCGCCGACGTTTTGCATGACATCGGTGGCCGCCAGCGCAATGACGGAGCCGATGCCACGAGATGAAGCTCCGTTCGTGACGAGGGCGTCGTAGACGCCCTGGCATACCTGTGTCGTGTCGGCTTTGCCCAGGATTAGCGTGCGCAATGGAAGCGCGTTCTCATCCTTTGGCGCGGCGAGCCGCGTGCGCAAACCCGCGAGACTATGCGCCGGGTCGGCAAGAAATGCGCGTACCGGGTTAACCCATTCCGGTTCCTCGGTATGGAGTGGGAGATGTGGCGCGAGCCAGTGAAGAATCGGTGGCGCTTTATCGCCCCACTCG
>DATGJV010000684.1:0-9970 GCA_035295005.1 Ktedonobacteraceae bacterium
ACCTGACCGCCCATCGCGTACACATCGCTCAGGGCGTTGGCGGCGGCAATTGCTCCAAAGGCATACGGGTCGTCAACAACCGGCGGAAAGAAATCAGCCGTACTGATAACCGCCTGTTGCGCGTTCACCTGATAGACAGCCGCGTCATCAGCTGCGCTCAACCCGACCAGCAGTGCCGGTGGAGCAGTATGAAGTGTGAGTGGTCGCAGAACCTGCGCCAGGGCATCCGGCCCCATCTTCGATGCTCAGCCAGCGCAACTGGCAAGAGATGTGAGGCGAATGCGCCTACCCGTCGTCATATATCGTCCTTTGAAGCAAATGTTAGTTGATAACGCCATGAGTGAATAGAACACCCCGCGTACAGCCATTGTACCGTTTTTGCAGAGGAATCGTCAATCCACTGGACGCAGCCATACACTTATGGTACTCTATCAGGGTGGGTTTGAGGAAGACAGGCAATCGCGGGCCGCGAGGTCCGAGGAAAGTCCGAACTCCACAGAGCAGAATGCTGGTTAACGACCAGTGAGGGCGACCTCAAGGACAGTGCAACAGAAACATACCGCCCGGCACAGGTACGTCATGTGTCCATATACCATGAGATGGTATATGGACACATGACGTACCTGTGCCGGGTAAGGGCGAAATGGTGAGGTAAGAGCTCACCAGCAGCCGGGTGATCGGCTGGCTGTGCAAACCCCATTCGGAGCAAGACCAAGCAGGAGGAGTCGTATGCTCGCTCCGCGGGCATACGCGCAAGTTGCTCGCCTGTCAACCTTCGGGTTGGTCGCTAGAGGCACCGGGCAACCGATGCCGTAGATAGATGATTGCCACCTGCGTTCTTGCAAGGGAACGCGGGAACAGAATTCGGCTTACGGCTTGCTCAAACCCACAACCCACAAATTATTGGAAAAAACAAATCACCTGCAACTGCAAGGCATCTTCTCAGCTACCCTGCCTCGTTGCAGGTGACTTGATTATTCTATTTAACTTTCGGATTAGTTACTTAATCGGTCATGTTCGATGAGCCAGCGAATGAAATTGAGGCGGCGACTCTCTTCCATCATTTCACGATATTCGACCTGATCAGAGAGATGATCTTTCATATATACAAGCCGATCGGCTTCAATTTCCGAAAACCCAAGCGAAAGTAAACGCGCTACTTCTGCATCATTAGTTGTATAAGAACGTTCCGTCATTATGGTACTCCCTGTGAATAATGGGACACACTACGTACTGAGCCAAACGAGCTAACAGGATGCTCAATGCTTCGTATATTCTATATACGCTATGAATATCCCAGGAGATACAGCTTTCGATTAGAAGCCGCTTAGCGTTTCTCCTGATACATGCTTAGAACTCTCTAAGCTCCCTATTTATTCCAATCTTTCAATGGAATATACGCTTAAAAACGGGAAAACTTCCCGTCGCGTAGAAACATTGTTGGAACAAATAAACTATGTTGACATATTATGACACATTTCGTAGCGTTTTGCCAAGACTCAGCAGACGCAATGCGCGTTCTGTTGTATCGCTGGTTAAGATTGCCGCGTACTTCATTGCATAATCTAGCGACATAGGGCCGGATGGTAATACAGCGACTGCATCAACGCCTAGCGCATAGACATCTCGGTATTGTTCTCCCAGGCTACCAGCCAGCGCCAGGACGGGAAGATGATACTGTTTCGCCAGCGAGGCAACCGCGCCCACACTTTTCCCATACGCTGTTTGCGCGTCCAACTGCCCTTCGCCAGTAATTACAAGGTCGGCCCCACGTAATTGTTCTTCCAGGTGAACGGCGTCCAGCACAATCTGCGCCCCTGGCCGCAGCGTGGCGTGCAGAAACGCTATCAGTCCCGCTCCCAGGCCGCCAGCCGCACCCGCACCGGGGATATCTTTCACGGATAGGCCGAGATCTCGTTCAATAACCTCTGCGTAGTGTGCCAGCGCCGCGTCCAATTGCACAACCATCTCAGGCGTAGCGCCCTTTTGCGGCCCATAGACCGCCGTCGCTCCTTTTGGCCCGCACAGGGGATTATTGACATCGCAGGCAACCTCAAACTGGCAATCCGCGAGGCGAGTATCAAGTGTTGACATCGAAACATGTGCCAATGTTGCCAGCGCCGCCCCTCCTCGTGCGATTTCCGTTCCCTCACTCGTTTGCAATGAAGCACCCAGTGCCTGAGCCATACCTGCGCCCCCATCGTTGGTCGCACTGCCGCCAATGCCGATAATGAAATGATGACAACCGTGTTCAAGTGCCGCCAGGATTAATTCGCCTACCCCATACGTTGTTGTGATGCGTGGGTCGCGGCGGTCTGGTGGTACGAGTGGCAAACCGGCACAGGCCGCCATCTCGATTGCCGCCGTGTCTCCATTACCCAGCAATCCAAAGAATGCCTCGACAGGTTCACCTAATGGCCCGGTGACGGTTTGCAAGACAATCTCTCCACCAGTCGCGTCAACCAGCGCCTGTACCGTTCCTTCGCCGCCATCTGCCACCGGTACAATCACACATTCCGCCTCTGGATAGACGGCTCGCACGCCTTCCGCGATGGCCGAGCCTGCCTCAGCCGCCGTGAGGCTGCCTTTCAACGATTGGGGAGCAATGACGATACGCATCTCTACCTCTCTTTGCCATAAGAACTTGAGGAACATTGTTGTTTCCCTTGCATTATAGCAACTATTGTGGAAATCAAAAAGCGGCAGCGAGATGAAAGAAAAATGCTCAACTCACGTATCCAATTCTGCCACTATATCTTGTCGTTGGTAGTGGTCAAAGAAGGAATGCTGTGGTAGAGTAAAGGGCAGACAACCTTTGAGAGATAACTGTCACCGTTCATTGTCCATTATGAGCCACTACCTATCGCTGAACTTGCGACGCAGAATGTATGCCAGATGGGGTAATAGGAGAGTTCGATGTTTTTCACTGCATTATTACCAATTGGCATACCCACCTTTACTGCGCCGTTCGTACTGGCAACATGGCTATTTCTGTTACCGAAAGTGAAGTTCGCGCCTGGCCCGGTATGAGTGTTCCTGGACGCCTGGTTGACAACATTCGAGATCGTGCAGCACATCGCCTCTGGCAGAAACTTCCTCCTCAGCCCATGGTCTCGGCGCTAGCAATTATGAGGTCTTAGCGGGAAAAAGTGTACGAAAAAATGGTATGACCCCATTTTTCGTATTTGCATGATGTATCCAACTGCACTATACTAGGAAGGCGAAAGAAATAACGCGACCGGGTACCTGCAAGAGGTACCATCTATTTTTACGGAGACCATTCATGTCGGATAATTTGAATTTCACGTGGCATTGGAGTCCATTCACACTGATTGCTCTGCTGCTCCTCTGTATTTTTTATATCATTGGTCTGAAAGTAGCGGGAAGGAACAGGAACCATCCACCTCTTGAAAAACGTCGTATTGTCGCCTTTATCTCGGCAATTGCCCTTATCGCGCTGATGCTGCTGACACCAATAGATATGATTGCCCGCACCCAGCTATTTATGGCTCACATGCTGCAAGTGGTAGTGCTTGTCACGCTCTGCTCACCCTTATTGCTGTATTCATGCCCACCCTGGCTGGTACAACCATTGGTTGAGAACCGGATGACACGGCCCATTGTACGTTTTTTGACGCAGCCCGTCATTGCATCGTGCATTTTCAACATCACGTTTCTCATCTGGTATGCACCCCGTATTTACAGTGCGGCGCTCACCAACGGCACGCTTTATCATGTTGAACTCTGGGCCGTATTGTTGACCTCGTTACTTAACTGGTGGCCTCTGATTGGCCCGGTGCGTGCGTTGCACCAGATGAGCTATCCGCTAAAGATGCTCTATGCCTTCGTAGACGGTCAGCCGGTGGATATTTTCGCTTTCCTGCTCGTATTTACCGAAGTCGTATTCTATCCACAATATATGGTTCCCCGCTCATTTACCAGCTTCGGGTTCAATGCCCTGGCCGACCAGACCATCGGCGGCTCGCTACTCCTGATACCCGGACTGGTTGATCTCGTTGTCATGTCACCGCTCTTCTTTCGTTGGCTCGGCCAGATCGAACACCGCGCCAAAATTGAGGACCAGCAGCGACAGGAGGAAGCCGAGGCCGAAGCCGCCCGTTTAGCCGCCGAAGAGGCAGAGTGGGCTGAAACAGAATAACTCATATGCCATTAAAAAGGATGAGCATGTTTGCTGTGAAGGCCAGGGTATCCCCTTGCGGGTACCCTGGCCTTCTATAATTTGTCAGCCATGCTTAAACTCGCTTTAGGATTTTCCAATCCTACGTCCGTATGCCCAGACGGCGATGGGGATGAAGACAACGAGGATACCCACACACCATGCGAGTGCTTGCCAGATCGTCGAGGCATCAGGCGTGTTGAGCAGCAAGCCACGAACTGCGTTGACGATGAGCGAGACGGGTTGATGGTCTGCGAAAGCACGCAGCCAGTCTGGCATGCTCTTTGTCGGAACGAACGCGCTGCTGGCAAAGGTCAACGGGAAGAGCCAGATGAACCCTGCCGATTGTGCCGCCTCCACTGTCCGTACCAGCAATCCAATTGTTGCCGATATCCACGAGAAAGCAAAGCTAGTAAGCAGAAGTAAACCTATTCCCCCTAACCACGAGAGAACTCCACCTTCAGGCCGGAATCCCACCAGCAGTCCAACTCCCCACATTACCAGAACCACGAATGTATTGCGTACCAGATCAGAGATGGTGCGACCTGTCAGGACAGCCGATTTTGCCATCGGCAATGAGCGGAACCGGTCAACCAATCCTCGCTGCAGGTCAGTGGCAAGTCCAATTCCGGTGCTTGTCGCGCCGAAAATGACCGTCTGCGCAAAGATACCCGCCATCAAGTAATTGACATAAGAGGTACCACTGACTGCGATTGCCCCGCCAAACACGTAGCGGAAGAGTAGGACGAACATGATCGGCTGAATCGTCGCGAAGACCAGTTCTTCAGGGATGCGTGGAATCTGGATCAAATGGCGTTTCGCCAGGACGAGCGCATCGGCAATTGTCCAGTAAAGCGCGGGACGCGCTTGTGGCGTCAATGTTTCTAT
Organism: Ktedonobacteraceae bacterium; assembly: GCA_035295005.1. Lineage (GTDB taxonomy): Bacteria > Chloroflexota > Ktedonobacteria > Ktedonobacterales > Ktedonobacteraceae > DATGJV01. The sequence continues at coordinate 5,066 of DATGJV010000684.1, forward strand.
TGTGCGGAAATCAGTACTGTTCATTTAACACTCCTTGCAAGCTGGCGTGTGTCCGTTGTTTCTGAGGGCAGGTCTCCCGTAGTGGCAGCACGCCCGGTCAACGTGAGGAAAACATCATCCAGTGTCGGTCGGCGCAGTGAGAGATCGTCTACAGCAATGTGTGCAGCATCAAGATCGCGCACAATTGATGCAAGGAGTTGTGTCCCTTGCGTCACCGGCACCACGAGCTGGAGTTGATCGGGGTTGACCTGAATCTCGCTGGAACTATATGGGCGCATGGTCTGTATTGCATCATCCAGTCTGCTCCCGCGTGTGACGGTGATTTCAAGTCGCTCGCCGCCCACCTGTTCTTTCAGTTCGTCCGCAGTGCCTCTGGCAATCACACGCCCGTGGTCAATCACGGCAATCTGGTCGGCAAGTTGATCGGCCTCCTCCAGGTACTGGGTGGTCAGCAAGACCGTTGTACCATCTGATACAAGATTACTAATGACATCCCACATTGCAAGGCGACCGCGAGGATCAAGACCGGTTGTTGGCTCATCTAGAAAGAGAACTGGCGGCATCATAATCAAGCTGCCCGCCAGGTCGAGTCGCCGACGCATACCGCCTGAATAGGTCTTCACGGTACGTCGTGCGGCATCAACAAGGTCGAAGCGTTCAAGAAGTTCGTTTGCCCGTCGCCGCGCAACAGAGCCTGACAGGTGATAGAGCCGCCCGAACATCACTAGATTTTCGTAACCAGTAAGGTTTTCATCAACGGCTGCATATTGGCCCGCTAACCCGATGCGTGTCCTGAGCAAGTCAGCATTTTTCACAACATCCAGTCCCGCGACCTCAGCCCGGCCAGCATCGGGACGTAAGAGCGTAGTCAGGATGCGCACGGCTGTCGTTTTGCCAGCGCCGTTAGGACCGAGGACACCGAGGACGGTTCCTTCTTCGGCGACCAGATCAAGCCCTTTCAGGGCATGAGTTTTGCCATAATGTTTTTGCAGCCCTTCGGCCAAAATAGCCGGTCTATTTGTCATAATACATTCCTTCGTTAACTATCCCACTAATAGTAATGCTACTCATAACTATTCCACCGGAACTGGCATTTACCGGAAGTCGGTAGCCTACAGACAGGTAAAGTAATGTGGCGTTTTGCGTCCCTACTCTCCAGCCTTTGTTCAGAAAGGCAGAGAGCGCAGACACCAGGGTATTGAACATTGACCTGCACGTCACGATATGATATACTTCTATATGGACACCTGTCCACATAAATATTATACCGGACAACTGTCCACTTGTCAAGAGGAGAGTGTAGAGATGGAAGGATTGCATCATTTTCCGTGGCAGCGCGGGTTGCCAGAGTCGTTTGCACACCATGGGAGGCATGAACGACGTGATGCGGCGGAGCATCGCGAGCGCATCCTTGAGGTTGCCGGGCATCTCTTCGCCGAACATGGCGTTGATGCTGTGAGCATGCATCAAATAGCTATGGCGGCAGGTATTGGTCAGGGGACATTGTACCGCCGTTATGCCCACAAAGGTGCCCTTTGTGTAGACCTGATGCGCGAGCGACATGAGCAATTCGTGGCAGAAATCGGAACGTTATGCGAACCGGCGACGGAATCATCACCACTCGAACGGCTGGACAAAGTGCTGGCACACTGCATCGCATTTCTCGAAGAGCAAGGTGCATTGTTGGCACCGGTCGCCGCCACAGAAAGGCGGCATTTTATGTGCGATGAACCTGACGATCCCCGGCGATTATCGCCATACCATATACCGCTCTATCTCTGGTTACACGAGCTCTTCTCAGCTCTGTTTGCTGAAGCCGTGGAGCAGGGAGAACTGGCCCCTCTCGATATCTCATTCACAAGCGATACCATTCTGGCGACCCTCAACCCTTTATTCTACCGCTTCCAGCGCCAGGAGCGCGGCTTCACCCCTGAGCGCATCCTGCAAGGCTTGCGCCACATCTACATTGGCGGCCTGAAACCCTCACCTCCCGAACCACCTATACCCAATAAATCGCGCCCACCCGAACTGTAAATCCCCGATTGAGCGCACCCACCTTGACGAGCGCAGAAAAACTGTAGGGGTCCGCTTGAGCGCACCCACCTTGACGAGCGCAGCAATGTCAAGTCCCGCTCATGACAGGCATGGTAAAATTCCTGTAGAGCATAAAATACTTGTGTTTATGCCCTCAATAAACGTCTATATCGTTGAACACCATCGTAGTAATTCGTATGAAGGAGACACTATCATGGATCATAGCCTTGTCACCACAGCATTTGAACTGCCCGGTTATCGTGTTGCCAGGAATTTCGGCGTTGTACGCGGCATCATCGTACGTTCGCGCAGCCTTGTCGGCAACATTGGGGCTGCCTTCCAGCAACTCGCGGGTGGCAACATCACCCTCTACACCGAACTCTGCGAGAAAGCCCGTACCGATTCCTATGAACTGATGATCCAGCACGCGCAACAAGTCGGTGCCAACGCCATCATTGGCATGCGCTACGACGCCACCGAAATCTCCCAGGGCGTCACCGAAGTATTGTGTTATGGAACGGCGGTGTATGTAGCACCATCCGAGTAGGGGTAATATTGAAAATAGCAAGGGCATGATGTGACATGCCCTTGCTATTTTCAATATTACCCCTTCCTCGCGAACCACTTCAGCGCCATACCCAACCGCTTATTCAATCCACCGATCATCTCCATGTCTTCAGCGTTCAATGGTTTAATCACCATCAATAGCACGACGCAAAGGATCAAAAAGATGGTGCCGGATACTCCCAGTAGCGTGCGGCTGGTAGGATGCCAGACAATTCCTGGCAGCGCGGCGATGGTCAGGCCCAGTAACAGGCGTATCGTGAAGCCGAGGGGGTATTTGCGGGGCAGGACGCGCCAGAGAAATACCAGCATCAGACCTGCTGTTATTATCTGCGAGAGGCCGTCCGCGACCAGTGCACCGGCTGGCCCCATGTGTGGAATGAGCAGGATATCGAGCAGTGCTAGAACCACCAGACCGATCCACATGCTGAGTACGACAAGTTTGGCTTTTCCTAAAACGTACATAGTTGGTTGGTGAATGGTGGTGCCGAGAACGCGGATGATGATATTGAAGAAAAGGAAAATGGCAAGCAGCTGCCCTACAGGAGCGTAATTTGGACCGTAAAGAGCAAGGGCAATGTTCTGCGCGTTGAATAGACAGAATATCAGGAGGGGTGCCGCTAAGATGGTTTCAACTTTAATGAGTGTTTGCCAGGAACGGGCCAGCCGGTCGTAGTTTTGCCCGATGTAGGCGGCAGCGAGTGCAGAACCAGCTACGCCGCCAAAACCTGTTACAAGCAAGAGACTGGCGGCATGCCCCAACTGGAATGACAGGTTGAAATAGCCAATGGCGGTGATCGAAATGGCAAAGTAGCCAAGCACAATAATCGAGACTTGCTTGAGCAATGCGCCGGTTATAAGATTAGTCTGCCACGCCCATATACCAAGCTGCAAGACCGGTTTCATCGGTTGCGTATAGGTTGCGCCGCGAGCCAGCAGGATTGGCAGCAGCCAGATCAGGAAAATTACCGCGTTGAGCAGCGAGAAGCTTGCCATCAGCCAGAGCATGCCGTCTATCCCGAAGCCGAATTGCAGCACGAGATAGCCGAGTCCCAGCAAGAAGACCTGTGTCAGACTGCCCAGGATAAAGACGATACGCATGCGCATCAGCGCGGCACAAACAGCACTGATAATGCCGACGATACCATTACCCAGTACGTAAAATGCAATAGGGGTAATATGTCCGAGCAATGTTGGATCGCGCAGACTTGCCGCGACCGACGCCGAAACAGCAATAGGAATGGCGGCGAAGAGTTGCGCCAGCAGGGGCATGGTGAAGAGCAAAATAGCGAGGCAGAGAACGAGAACAGCAATACGTAGTGTCAGTAGTCGCCTGATAAGCCGGGCAGCCGAAGCCCGACCATGCACTGCGAACACACGCGGAACGTAGGTATAGGTCGCGTCTTCCAGACCGAGCGCGACGATATAGGCAATTGTATTAAAAGCAGCCATTGCCACCGCGTACACTCCATATTGAGCGGGATCGAGTTTGCGCGTAATAATGACCGTCAGGAAGAACGATGAGATAAAAAACCAGAGCCCGTAGGCTTGATTGAGCAGGTAACTGCCAGGGGTACGTTTGAGAAGATGACGTGCCTCTAGTTCGCCAGCCGGTAATTCGCTTTCTGTAGCGACTGGCAAGATCTGTGCCGGTTCCTCGGCTATCGCGGGTAGAGCTTTCTGGGTGCCATTAATGTTTTCCACGGTGTCATTTTCTGCTACTTTTGCAGGAATGTCAATATCTTCGGCCTGGAAATGCTCCAGCCGTAACCGGCGTAATGGTGACTTCTGCATATCTCTATTTTACTTTTGCTGAAAAATGTGGCGACCCAACCAGCCGATGGCACCCAGTGCCGCGAACAGTTCCAGTACGCTCACATTTGCCGTTACACTGGCTGGCGCGACGAGGTAGAATGGGCCTATTTTGAACGTTGCGGCGATAATAAACGCGCCCAGTCCAATCCAGGCGGGCAGTGTCGCGCATAGTAAAGCCCGTTGCCAGCTACGACAGAGAAATCCGATCACCGAAGGGAGAATATAGAGGATAGCAGTAATTACGGGTGCGATTTTCGGTGGGAATGGCCCATCAAGTGCAGCACTGCCAGAACCTGGCAGTATTCTTGTCCAGAGTTGCGCTGGTACCAGTGCCAGCGCCACCAGCGCCGTCTCCAGCACAACTAAGCCGATAATTACCATCAGCATACGTTTTTCCTGTGTTGTTCGCGGTACACTCAAACCAATCATCGTCCCATCTCTCTTCATACTCTGTAGGGGCCGATTTATCGCGTCCAGCGCCGATTTATCGGC
>DATGJV010000685.1:0-5447 GCA_035295005.1 Ktedonobacteraceae bacterium
CTCTCGATGGCAAAGTAGGTCTCTCCACGCGGCGGTCGCAATGCGATGGGTGTACGCACGCTAATTGCACCACCAGGCATTTTATCCATTGCTACGCGACAGAGGCGGATGCTCTCATAAATTTCCTGAATACGTATCTTATAGCGTGCGAAGCAATCGCCCTCTTGCCGTATTTGCGGATTGACCGGCACTTCGCGATAGGCCATGTAGGGGCGGTTGACACGCAAATCCCAGTTGACGCCGCTGCCACGTGCCATCGGGCCCGTAAGTCCATAAGCTATTGCCTGTTGTTGGTCAATATAGCCCACGCCTTGAGTACGCGCCTCGAAAATTTCGTTGCCAGTGACAAGCCCTTCCAGCTCAGCCATATTTTTCTCAAATTGATCGAAGAACGCCTCGCACTCTCTCAGCCAGCCCTTTGGAAAATCATGCAGGACGCCGCCAACGCGCAGGTAATTCACGTTGAAGCGGCTGCCACCAAGTGCTTCAAAAAGCGACAGGATACCCTCGCGGTCTCGGAACGTCCAGAGGATTGGTGTAAACGCCCCCAGGTCTACCAGGTAGGTGCCAACACCAACAAGGTGGCTGGCGATACGCTGCATCTCGCCTACCAACAAACGAATATACTGCGCCCGGCGTGGTGGCTCAATCCCCATCTCCTGCTCAACGGCACCGGCATAGGCAATCTCGTTCAGCATTGGTGAAAGATAATCAGCGTTGTCCATGTAACGTATGCCACCCATGATCGGGCGATTCTCCAGGATTTTCTCAATGCCGCGATGCAGGTACCCGATGACTGGCGTACAATCAACGACCGTTTCGCCCTCCAGCGTCAAAACCAGTCGCAGCACACCATGGGTACTGGGGTGCTGGGGACCCATATTCAGCAGCATCTCCTGGGATTTTATCCCTTCGGAGGTATCATCTCCCTTGAAAGGCTCTCTATTTGTGATATATTGATTTGTTGCCATAGATATCCTCTATCATCACTTCTGGCGCAAGGCCATCATTTTGCGCAAACGCACGCCGAAACTGAGCGTCCAGAGCAATGCCATTACCACCACCAACGAGCCAAATACGACATGATTTGGGTCATTGGAGAAAAAGAAAAATGATACAGCCATGCCCCAACAACCCAACGACACCAGAGCGGGCCAGATAAGCCCTTGCGGACCACTGGCAGACGGTGCCAGTGGTCGTCTCACCGAGGTCGTTCCCGTTGGCTGCTGTACAGCGTTTTGCGCATTGGCAGCCTTTACCGTCCCAATAGTACTCTTTTGCGTCGTTCCTCTGTTACGTTTCCTTGTTTTTGGCATTTCCTTACTTCTCTTTATGATGCGCCATGTTCCAGGTGCTTGCTCGCCGGATCAACTGCTCCCGACGGCGACTCGCCCTGCGTATTCGAACCTTCCTGATTCGCCTGCTTCTGGAAGTCGCCAAAGGTATGTCCAAAAGTGGGCGTTCCAGGATGCAATCGTTCCTCCTGACCCTGACCAAATTTCTTCTGCACCACGTGTTCTACCCCTTTTTGCTGATACATACCCGATACCGCACTATTGGGATCAACCTGCGTCGTCGCACGCGGTTTCACAGTCAAAGGCACCTGATGGAAATTTTTGAGCAGGGGAAAGCCCTCAAAATCATCATCCAGCAGCATACGTCGCAGGTCGGGGTGACCGGCAAATTTAATGCCATACATGTCGTATACTTCGCGCTCCAACCAGTTCGCGGTGGGCCAGACGGATACTACGCTATCCACTTCTGGTTTCTCGTTGTCTATGCGCACCTTAATTTGTAGTAGCTGACCGCGTGTCATCGAGCGTAAATGGTACACCGTCTCCAGGTGATCGAGCATATCCACGCCCGATATACAACTCAACAGATCAAAGCTTAATTGATCGCGCAAGAAACGACAGACCGCGACGAGATGAGTGCGGTCAACATCAATACCAAGATAATCCCCTTTAAATGTTTTCGCACCGACCGCCTGGCCTGTTATTTGTGTAATAGGGGCAAGGTCGCGGGCAAGCGCGGCGTTCTGGTCGCGATAGCCCTTTGTTTCGGTGGAGAGGCTTTTTGAACGAGGTACTAAATCCATCGTGCCACTCCCTTCTTCCAGGCATAGACGAGACCCAGGGCGAGGATCACAATAAAGAAGAGTATTTCAAAGAAGCCGAAGAAGCTCAGTTGCTTGAAAATCACCGCCCAGGAAATGATAAAAACGATATCTACATCGAAAGCGACAAATAGTAACGCGAAAATGTAGAAACCGAGAGGGTACTGTACCCAGGCAGAACCAACAGGGGTTTCACCCGATTCATAGGTTTGCAATTTTTCTTTTGTCCGGCTGTGCGGTGCAAGAATATTTGCCAGGGTCGTCGCTACAATCACGAAAATGAACCCGGCGGCCAGCAGAATAGCGGCATATAAATAACTCGGATTTGATAGTGATGCCACAAGCGTTTCCTCCAAATCAAAGCCTATGTTCTGAAACATAGGCTAGAGAATGCTGTTTTGATTATAGCACAGAGAGGAAGGTGCGACAATCAGCAGCTTGTCCGCAAGCAAGTGACCGGGGTACCCTGGCTCCGTTTATCTTATATGCGGGGCATTTGAACCGTTTCCGGCTTCTCCAACAGGTGAAAACCGGTCATACCGGTGCGTTCGGTTGCCTCAGACACGCTCACCACTATCACGCTGATATTATCCTCGCCGCCTCCCTCGTTGGCTGCATTAATGAGAGCATTGACGGTCTGTTTCGGGTCAGCGTTGGATATACTCATAATACGTTGGATATCCTTATCACGCTGTGCATCGCGATCATGCACCATCTCCCAAAGCCCATCGGAACACAACAGCAACTTGTCACCGGGCTGCAAGTGTTCGACGAACGAATCAACTTCCAGGTCAGGTTTCTCACCGAGACTACGGTAAATCTGGTTGCGTTTGGGATGGGTATAGATATCCTCATTCCTGATAATACCGGCCTCAACAAGACTGGCAACCACGGAGTGATCGTGAGTGATCTTATGCAGTCCTTCCGGTTCACGGTACATGTATGTACGGCTATCACCGACATTGGCAACATAGGCCATACCACCCACGACGATAGCCGAGGTCATCGTCGTCCCCATATCGGCATGATGTTCCAGATTACGTTCATAAACGGCCATATTAGCCTGCTGTACACCATTCACCAGCAACTTTTCAAGGGCCTGATCATCCAGGTCTTCGCTGCTCGATAATCTGGGCAAAATGCGATCAACCATCGTTTGGATGGCAAGTCGGCTGGCATCCTGACCATTGGCATGTCCGCCCATGCCATCCGCTACCACAAACAGGCCGAACTGCTGCGGGAGCGAGTTGTGCGTGCGCTCTCCCATGACCGCCAGCAAACTATCTTCATTGGGTTTCTGCTTGCGTTTGATGCCGGGGTCTGAACGCGATCCCGCCGCGATGCTGATATTATGTCCATTGAAGGAGGGCATTCTGCCAGGGCCGGGTGCGGTCGTCTCTTCCTCCAGCGCTCGCTGGCTCGGTGACATCTCCAATGTTGGCATATCATCTATAGACGAAGAGGGCATCATTACAGGCGACTGTATATTTGGTACCGGCGGTGAAGCTGGCGAAATCTGTTGTGGCGGCGGAGGCTGTACCATACGCACATGGTATCCAGACTCCGATGGAGCAAGAACAGCACGGCACTGTGAGCAAAAACCATCACCCTTTATATATGGATACCCACAGTTGGGGCAGCGCAAATCCGGCGGTCCCTGTTGAGAACTTGCTTGCACCCCCTGAACAGGAGCAGGATGAGCAAACGGAGGCGGTACAGGATATCCTGCCTGCCCCTGTTGCCCCGGCGTTGTTTCCGCGACGCGGCGTGATGCTTCCTCCATCCTGATACGCTGTGCATCCGCTTCTGCTCTCTGCTCCACCCCTTCCTGCTCTTTCTTAAATCGTGCCATCTCTTTCCGACGACGTGACATTACAAAGCTGATAAGCAGCAACAACAAAACCACGACGATCAAACCAACGATAGCAAGCAGCACCAGGGGATTGTTGATGATATTACCCTGTGGTGAAGTTTTCTTCGGAGGGTTTTTCGTGGACGTAGTATTCTGGCTGACTCTGCTGTTGGCAACTGTCTTCAAAGCAGTTGCAGCGGCGAACATTGGATTCAAGGTACCGAATGCCTGAAAATCCTGAGCGACAACCGCCGCGTAATTCCTGCTATAAAAATCTCTGACTTCATTCTCCCAGGCCACTTGTAACTGATCAGCAGGAGAGGATGAAATACTCACCTGCGTGAGAGACGCGAGCGTGGTGTCACCGGTACTGGTGTGGATACTGACCAACTGCCCAGCCGTATTGACGAGTGGCGTCCCCACATCAAACGCTTGAGCAGGCGTTGCCGTCGCCGTGACCGCGTTATCCCTTGCTTGCTGGTCTGTGGTGAACGGAACGAGGTTCCCGGTGGGATTGATAAGGGCCGTCACTTCTGTGCCAGAGGTAGTTCCCAATTGAATATGGAAGCTGGAAGGCGTGGACGACGAAGCCGTCGTCATGAATGGTTGCTGGTTGGCTGTCACAAACGGCAGCACCATCACCCCTTTCGTACAAGCCGCAGCATTCTGGCACGTGGTAGGGAAGGTCGTTGTAGACGATGTGGTAGAAGTGGTCTTACACGATTTGAGCGTGTTATCGCATGTGAGTGCCGCTAGCGTCGTATTGATCGCCGTATTGTTAGTGTACGCTGCATTGGCGTAGACAGCGATACTGGTACCGCAGCTGAGCAAGGAACCATCCGTCAGCACAGTATTCAGGTAGGGTCCCTGAGGCGTTGCACCGCCACCACCGCTCGTGGCATCGCTACTGACGATCACTCCCAGCCCAGTTGTGCATGGCTTCGGCTGCGCTGGTGGACTGGGGGTGGTAGACACAACCAGGCGCACGACCGCGACGCTGGCGAGGTCCATCGGTTGCGAATTGCCGAAGGTGTAGCCAGTAGAGGTGGCATGCGACGAAGCGGCGTAGGTTGGTGCGGGCAGCACGAGCTGCAAGGAAAGGAGGAGACCACCAAGAAGAGAGACCATGATAACGATAGGATGTGTGCGTAACCTGGATAGGATACTGTGTGTACTCATTGATATATTCTCCCTTGCAGCAAATTTTCTCCGGCTGAATGGCTATTGCCTGTAATCCTATTGTACTGCTTACTCATCGTCCCAAACGAATTTTTATACGTTGCAGCGCAGGTTGTGCCGCAGGAATCATAGCGACAACATACGAACATTCGCGCTCCGCATCTACCAGTTTACCTTCCTGCTCGTACACCTGGCTCAATTGGAAGCGAGTCGGATGATCGGCAGGATTTATCGTGAGAACAGCGACAAACGCACGTTCGGCAACCGACAGGTTGTTTAAACGCAGAGCAAGCTGTCCAA
>DATGJV010000686.1:0-3541 GCA_035295005.1 Ktedonobacteraceae bacterium
TGGCGTGTTGGTTCCGGCAACCGGTAGCCTTTGCCGCATGCCAGCACGTAATGAATGCTGGTTTCCAGGCTGATACGGTGGCCCAACGAGATAAACAGGGGATTGACGTGCAAACGTGTACGTACAACCGCACCGATGATCTCATGTTGATGGGTGAGCGGCACCCACGCGCCCACTTCATCACTGAGCGCCTTCTCATCATAGCGGCCTGTCAGCCGTGATTTCGCGCAGCCAATCGTAGGCAGGTCGAGCCAGAGTCCGAGGTGCGCGGCGATGCCCAGGCGGCGTGGATGCGCGATACCTTGCCCATCCACCATAACCAGTTGCGGCTGCTCTTTCAAACGGGCGAACGCGCCCAGAATGCAAGGGATTTCGCGGAACGAGAGTAAGCCTGGAATATAGGGCATACGAATCGGTTCTTCATAGACGTGCCGCTCAATAATCTCCAGTTCCGGGTAGGTGAGCAACACCACGGCAGCGCGTGCCATGCCGTTGTTCTCATTAATCGCCATATCTACGCCGCCGATACGACGCACTTCTCCGGTAAAAGCATCCGTGTGAATAACGCGAGACGCCAGTTCGCGTTGTAGCGCAATCGCCGCTTCCGGTTGCAGATTCCATTCGTGCAAAGGTGTATGTTGTGACATATATTTCTCTTCTAGTCTGTTATTTATGTTGCTTCGGCTATAAATATCATGCGGTCGCTGTCAAGGGTATAGGGGCCGAGGTCATAGGTGCCATACACATCTTTGACGGTAAATCCCGCTGTTTCGAGCAGTAATTCCATTTCGCTGCGCTCGAACAGGTAAAGATAAGTGGTGGTAACTGTGCGCGTAACCATTCCCCCCTGGCTATGCCGGTCGTAGAAATGGGTCAACTCCAGCAGGTGCCACCCGGTGGATGATGCTGGACTGACAAAATGGGAGAGCCATGTGCCATCTTCCTTCTGCCAGGTTCCCTGATGCAATATCTGATTGTTCATGTTTTCCATATAACGGGCATCAGCGTTGCTGATATCAATAATCAAAGTGCCACGAATGGCAAGGTGCGACCGTATCGCTTGCAGCGCCTGTTGTTGTGCCTTACGAGTGGTGATATGTCCGAACGAGCCGAGTGCGATGAAGGCCATCCGGTACTTTTGCGGCATTGGAGGCAATTGCAGGCTCGTGATATCCTGCTGCACAAGCGTCACCCGCGAAAGCAGTTCTTCTTGTTGTAACCGTTCCCGTGCCAGCTCCAGCATCTCTTCAGAGGTATCCACCCCCGTCAGCGTATAGCCATCGCGGGCGAGCGGAACGAGCAGACGACCACTCCCACAGGCAAGTTCAAGCAATGGCCCTTGCGACAGCTCAGCATAGTTCTGATACATATCCAGGTCATCATCGAACCGCGCATGCTCTATGTCGTAAAAGGGCGCTATCAAATCGTAATCGCTCAATCGTTCGTCCGTTCTACCGCGCTATCAGATGTCGTCGTATTGAGTAATCTGCCACGTGCCACTACTATTCTGTTGTAGCTTGAGATGTACGTCATACACGGATCCGCTGCGTGTGACGGTCATGGTTATAGCGGCAACACCATTATTATTAGAAAAATTTGTCTGAGTGAAGTTCGTTACCAGGCCATCCGTCGTATCTTTCCCTTGTGCCGCCGTTGCATAGAGATTTTGTGACAGCGTTTGACCACTGGTAGTTTGCATATTGTTTGCCAGGTAGCCATAAGCCTGTGAGTAATCCTGGTTCTCGATTGCCTGATAGTATGAGTTAGCCACTTCCGTGGGTCCAACCACACTCGTTTTCAGAAAATTATATCCCATAGCACTGGCAATGACACACCCGGCACAACTGAGTACCAGGACGCCACCGATGATACTGAGCGTTATCCAGAGCCAGCGCAATGACCGTTTGGGTTGTTGTGGTACTTGTGCGTAGCCTGGAACAGGCGGGGGTGCATACTGGGCAGGATTGTATGGCGGTGTACCATATTGCTGTGGATTATTTGATGGCCCGGCGTACTGAGTCGGTGGTATCTCGTATGGGTTCGGCCCGGCATACTGAGTCGGTGGTACTTCATATGGATTCGCCTGTGGCTGCTGTGGTGGTTGATTCGGATCATAATACATGAGGGACCCTCCCTTATTCAAATTTTTCCCCAATAATCAAAGTGTATTGTACGTCAACAGTATAGCGGCCAATGGAAAAGATTACAAGAGGATATGTAGTGTCGCTGCGGAAGTCCTCTTTCCTGCTCCTTTCTCTCGTCCCCAGGTGTATCATGCGTACAAGCATACAGCTATTTACACGGAAATAAGGTCTGTTCGCAAGAGTGCGAGAGCATCTAAACCACCTTTCACGTGATACACTGTTGCAAGTTAACGATTTCGGCAGCAATGTCACTGGCTAACAGAAGTTTGTAACAGTCAATACTACAAAAAAGGAAGAGCCTGTCATGCACGCACTTGTCTATCATGACCATACACTGACGTTGGAGAAGGATTATCCGCGCCCTACACTCAAACCAGGCGAAGCTCTTATTCGCGTCTCGCTGGCGGGTATTTGCAATACCGACCTGGAGATTATTCGTGGCTATATGGATTTCGAGGGCGTGTTGGGCCACGAATTCGTCGGGATAGTTGAGGCGTTACATGAAAGCGTGCCATTGCGGGCAGAACTGATTGGCAAGCGCGTTGTGGGTGAAATCAACGCGGCTTGCTATAGAGCGGATTGCTGGTATTGTATGCGCGATATGCCCACACATTGCCCCAATCGCACGACGCTCGGCATTGTCAATCGTGACGGAGCTTTCGCTGAATACCTCACGTTGCCGGTCGAGAACCTGCACATTGTGCCGGACAACGTGAGCGACGAGGAGGCCGTTTTCACCGAGCCGCTTGCCGCGAACTTTGAGATGCTTGAGCAGGTACACATTCGACCAACCGACCGCGCCGTTGTGCTGGGCGACGGCAAAATGGGACAACTCGCGGCCCAGGTGCTGGCTCTATCCGGTTGTGCTGTAACGATGGTAGGCAAACACGAGGAAAAATTAGCGATTGTTGAGCAACGCGGCATAACAACCCATCTATTGGAAAATAGACAAACATTCACATTGCCTGGTGGAGAGCGCGTAGATATTGTCGTGGAATGTACCGGAGCGGCGCAAGGGTTGGCCCTGGCCCTGCGCCTGGCTCGCCCTCGCGGCACTGTCTTTTTGAAAAGTACTGTCGCCAACCCCAGCATTTTGCATCTGGCACCCATCGTCATTGACGAGATTCGCGTGCAAGGCTCCCGTTGCGGCCCCTTTGCTCCCGCACTACGCGCCCTGAGCCAGCATACGATTGACGTGCGCCCCCTCATCAGTGCCACCTATCCCCTTGATGAGGGATTGGCAGCCTTTCAACACGCCGGGGAAAGGGGCGTGTTGAAGGTGCTGGTGAACATAATGCCAATGTTGTAGCTTCTCTTCGGAAACAAGACAGAGACAACAGAGGCCATAAACGCTGTTTGTGACCTTTGCTGTCTCTGTAATTGATCGAACACGAATA
>DATGJV010000687.1:0-3974 GCA_035295005.1 Ktedonobacteraceae bacterium
CCAACGTTCACGGCCTGCAACCCGAATTGCTCAAGATACTCGGTCGGCTGCATTTCCGCACCAGTTACGGGCAAAATGTGCTGGCGCACTCCGTCGAGGTCTCGATTCTCGCCGGTACTATCGCCCACGAACTGGGTGCCGATGTTAATGTATGTAAGACTGCGGCGTTGCTTCACGACATGGGCAAAGCCATTGACCAGGAGGTCGAGGGGCCGCATGCCATCGTTGGCGGTGAGGTTGCCCGTCGTTTCGGCAAGTCACCGAAAGTCATTCACGCGATGGTCGCGCACCATGCCACCGAATCTGAGCCGCAGACGCTGGAAGCCGCTATTGTACAGGCGGCAGATGCTATCTCGGCTGCGCGTCCCGGCGCTCGCCGCGAAACCATTGACCTGTACATCAAACGTCTGGAGGCGCTGGAATATATCGCCAACTCGTTTACCGGCGTGGAAAAATCCTTCGCTATCCAGGCCGGACGCGAGGTTCGCATTATCGTCAAACCAGAAGAAATAGACGAGTTCGCGGCAAGTCGCCTTGCCAGTGAGATTGCGCACAAAATCGAGGAAAGTCTTGACTATCCTGGACAAATCAAGGTGTGCGTGGTACGCGAAACTCGTTCAGTTGATTACGCAAGATAGGAAGTTTACGTAGTTTATGCCCAATTATATTGATTTACACACGCATTCTACCGCCTCGGATGGCATCTACTCCCCAACCGAGCTGCTGCAACGCGCCAAAGACATCGGCCTGCGCATCCTGGCTCTGACCGACCACGATACTACGGGTGGACTCGAAGAGGCCGCTCAGGCCGCCGCAAAGCTGGATATAGATTTCCTCCCCGGTATCGAGATTAATACCGATGTTGCCGGTGGCGAAGTACACGTCCTGGGCTATTTTCCAGAATTCCAGCGACCAGCTTTCCAGGCTATACTGAAGGTGCTGCGCGACGCACGTGAACGACGCGGCCAGCGTATGGTGGAGCTTTTGAATGAGCATGGCATCAATGTCGCCTGGGATCGTGTCCGTGCCATTGCCCAGGGAGCAGTAGGCCGTCCACACGTCGCGAAGGCGCTGTTAGAGGCCGGTTATGTGCAAACTATTGGTGAAGCCTTCGACAAATATATTGGCACAGGCTGCTACGCCTACGTTCCCCGCTATCGTCTGACACCGGAAGACGCGGTACATCTCATCGCCAGCGCGAATGGTCTGCCGGTCATGGCCCACCCTGTTGACCTGCCGGGACTCGATGAGTTGCGCAACTGGCTCCCAGGTCTGAAAGAAGCTGGCATGGTCGGATTAGAGACCTATTACGGCCCCTACACACCTGGAGACGAGCAAGCCTTACGCGCCCTCGCCGACGAGTACGATCTGATTCCTACCGGCGGCACCGACTTCCACGGCCCCGGCATTCATCCAACGCCCCTCGGTGGTCGCTACGTCCCCTACGAAGCCGTTGAGCGACTCAAAGCCGCCGCCGCACAACGACGTGGCAAAACGCCCCCGGCGTTCGAGTTGCCGCCTCCCGTTCAAGAAAAATAGAAAGAGTAGCATGAATAGTACCCGGAAAACATAGTTTTCCGGGTACTATTCATGCTACTCTCCTTATCTCAAACCCTCTTTTCTTGCAACATCACGCCAGCGACTCCCATTACTCTCATTCGTATCAGAGAGCGGTTTACGGCGCAATTTCTCGGCCTCCATCTGCTCATGTGCCAGCAAACTACCAACGAGGGCAGCGACCTGAGCGGGAGTGGGCTCGACGGACGAGGGCGCTATGAATTGCGCCGTTACATCGCGGGTGTCCCATTCTTCGGCGATGAAATCGGTGGACAGGTCGCCTTCAATATAGCGCGGTTGTTCCATCAACCAGCGCGCGAAAGGCAGAGTGGTACGCACGCCAGTAATGGTATATTCTGACAGCGCCCGTCGCATTCGCGCTATCGCCTGTTGACGGTTATTGCCCCAGACAATCAGTTTCGAGAGCAGAGGGTCGTAGAAGAGCGGCACCTGCATACCGGCATAGAGACCGCTATCAACCCGCACACCTGGACCGGATGGCTCCTGCAACGCCTGCACGGTACCAGTCGCCGGTAGAAAACGGTTTTCCGGGTCTTCGGCGGAGATACGGCTCTCGATGGCCGCGCCACGCACGGTGATTTGCTCTTGCGTAAAAGAAAGGGGCAGACCGGCGGCGACGCGAAACTGCTCCTGCACAAGATCAATGCCAGTCACCAACTCGGTCACAGGATGTTCCACTTGAATACGGGCGTTGACCTCCAGGAAATAGAAGTTGTGGTCTGGCCCCAGCAAAAATTCAGCCGTGCCAGCATTGACGTAGCGAATTGCGCGAATGAGGTTCACGGTAGCCTTCGTCATCTGAGAGCGTGTCTCTTCACGCAGCACTGGCGAAGGAGATTCCTCGATCAGCTTCTGATGACGGCGCTGAATGCTGCACTCGCGCTCACCAAGATGCACGACATTGCCATGCGTATCGGCGATAAACTGCACCTCAATATGGCGTGCTGGAGAAACGGCCTTCTCGATATAGACGCGCCCATCGCCAAAGGCGCTTTTCGCTTCACTGCGGGCTGTACGCAACGAGGGTAGCAAATCTTTGGGGTCGCGCACAAAGCGAATACCCTTGCCGCCCCCACCAGCCGCTGCCTTCAAAAGCAGTGGATAGCCCAACTGTTCTGCCATTTCGACGGCAGTGGTATCATCTTCGACATCATTCATTGCCCCCGGTACAATCGGTACTCCGGCAGCCTGTGCCGTGCGGCGAGCGGCAGTCTTTTCGCCCATCGCTCGTTGTGCCCCGGCTGAAGGGCCGACGAAAATAAACCCGGCCTCGGTACAGGCATCAACAAAGCTGGCATTTTCTGAAAGAAAACCATAGCCGGGATGAATCGCCTGTGCACCTGAATGCCTGGCAACATCAAGAATCGTAGGAATATGCAAATAACTTTTAGCTGCCTGCGACGGCCCGATATAATACGCCTCGTCAGCCATACGCACATGTAACGCATTGCGGTCGGCATCGCTATAGACAGCAACGCTCGCGAGACCGAGTTCCCGACAGGCGCGAATGACCCGCAGCGCGATTTCACCCCTGTTGGCAATCAAGACTTTCTGGAAAGGCCAGGTAGCAGTGGAAGAGGAGGTAGACATAATGGCTCCTTCAAATAATGGAATATGCGTCATCTTGCAGACAGTATAACATGTCTACGGCACTTTCAACCAGGACATTCAGGCTACTTTTCATAAAAGAGGTTCCCTTTCTGAGAAAAGTGCGGTAAACTAACGTGTGGACGTTTTTTATCCTATTTACCACATTATTGTGAAGGGCCAATGCACTACCTGTAGCATTGCGAAGCTTTGCGCCTAATCGAGAAGGGACAGGAGTTACATGTACAATTTTAAATTGCTATCGAATACGCCAATATTTCGCCGTCTCTTCTACGCATTTTTAGTGGCGGCTCTCATTCCTGGAATCATCATCATTGTGTTGAGTACCTCCTTCATCAACACGCTCAATACTCGCAGCCAGGGCGTGCAAACCAGTAACACCGCTATAGAGAAGGTCACAATGGGTTTGACTGACTTGCAAGGCATGCACTCTAACCTGATCGCCCTTCATTTCGGCAACACAGGAAACATGGCCGGGTCGCTCATCACTGAAATCACGCAACAACAGCAAAGCTTTGATCAAACTCTTGCCAGCTATCAAAGTAATTATCAAATCTCCACATCTGGCAATATGAATGCCATACATTCCATTTTGCTAAGCAACAACTCGACCGATGGCCTTGCGAAAGATCAGTCAAATACACTTGCGAAAATTGGCAACGAATGGCCTCAGTACAAACAGGCATTGCAAAATGCGTTAGCAGCGCCGAAGAATGCGGGGCTTCTGACACAGGCGCAGAATAGCTACGCGCCACTCAATAAGGACTGGCAACACCTGGTCAATGTAA
>DATGJV010000688.1:0-3549 GCA_035295005.1 Ktedonobacteraceae bacterium
GTTCGCGCTACGCTGCTGTTCCCCTCATCTCGCGGAATGACTTCCGCCGGAATTGGCACCTTCCCTGCGACTTTGCAGGGGGGTTGCCGGGCTTCATAGGGCCGTTTCCCTCCACCTCTCTTGATGAGAGCAGATATTTCACTGCACATATTCGTTTGTATAAGTTCGTCTGTATTCTTACCTTTTGTAAGTATACCCAGGAGACTCTTGAATTGTCAAGGGCAATTTTCACGAACGGGCGATTTTTGTGTATCCCTTAGAAAGTATTGCTTGTGTTATGGAAAGCAGAACTGTAACGATCATTCGTACCTTCTATTATGAAAGCGGGTGGGGCAGTTTACCTTCGATAGATAGCAACCACCCGCTTTCTATTTGTAAAGCATTGATGTCGAAGGAGAAAATGACGTGATAAGGGTACGCAACCTTGTAATAGCGTTTGTTAGCGTTCTTATGGCGATTATCGCTATTATGCCCACTCAGCAGGCGTTTGCTCAAAGCCCTATCTGGAAGATTGTGAAGAGTCCAAATGGCAGTACACAGCCGGTTTCGAACAATCTGCTGTTGGGAGCCACGACCATCGCTAGTAACGATATCTGGTCGGTGGGTTACTTTAACGGCAATACACTGACCGAACATTGGAATGGTACACAGTGGACGCTTATACACAGCCCGAACGGCACATCCGGGAGTATGCTCAACGCTGTCTCTGCTGTTTCTTCTACGGATGTCTGGGCCGTGGGTATTCAAGATACCAATGGCAGTGTCAATGGTAACCGCACGCTCATCGAGCATTGGGACGGCACAAAATGGTCGGTAGTACCGAGTCCAAACGCGAGTATTGAAGGGGATGAACTCTATGGTGTGGCCGCCATTTCCGCGAATGACGTATGGTCAGTCGGTTATTTCGAGAACAATGCCGAGAATTTGATTCTCCCGTTGTTAGAACACTGGAATGGCACGAACTGGAGCATTGCCCAGGACCCGGCAGTCAACTCTGGCATAAACTTCGTGAGAGCCGTGGCGGCTTTCTCGACGAGCGATGTCTGGGCCGTAGGTTATGTTGTCAATGGCGCAGACAACGAAAACCTCATTCTGCACTTTGACGGAACGCAGTGGAGCATTCTTTCCACTGTTCCCGTCACGTCAGATGGCAATGTTCTGCAATCGGTCACAGCGGTATCATCAATGGACGCCTGGGCTGTGGGGAAAAAGAACGTCAACCAGGGAGAAAGTTCAAGTACGCTGGCGCTTCATTGGAATGGAAAGACATGGAGTGCGGTAGCCTCTCCGAATAATGGTATCCTCACCAACGCGCTCGAAGGAGTCACCGCGCTTTCCAGCAACGATGTCTGGGCGGTCGGACTGGCCGCACAACCTCCAATGGGCTTCAACCAGACCCTTATTGAACACTGGGATGGAAAGACCTGGAGTATTGTAGCAAGCCCAAACAAGCAGCCGCAAACAAACAATCCCAATACGCTGTTCGCGGCTACCTCAATAAGCCCCGGTAATGTCATGGCGGTGGGAACCTGGGATAGCTTCAAACAAGGCAATCCCGGCTCACGTACCCTTGCCTTACAGACAACGCAGGGGTGATTGCGGGTTTGCACAATCAAAGGGCGACAGCGCTTTCGTACACTCAATGTCATAAAAGCGCTGTCGCCCTTTGATTGTGCAAATCGTACTAAGAAAAAGGGAGCTTACATCTGAATATATCAGGTACACGGCCTTATTTTTATATGTAGAGCAAGAGAAATGGCACGGTTTCTCTCTTCTGGTACTCTTTAGAAGAGAGAGGAGTATTATGCAGACATTTCTTCCATGTGCATCATTCGAGGAGACTGCTCGTATTCTCGATTACCGGCGTCTGGGAAAACAGAGGGTCGAGGGATTGCAGATTCTCAATATTATCGCGACGCCAGAGTATGCTGGTAGTTGGATGAATCATCCCGCTGTGAAGATGTGGCGTGGCTATGATATGGCACTGAAACTGTATGTGAATACAATGATAGAGGAATGGAAACGACGTGGCTACAGGAATACAATACAATATTATGATATTCGTCCTGATGAACTGGTCTATCCGTGGTGGTTTGGCGATACGGCTTTTCACGACTCGCACAAGTCGAATTTGTTGCGCAAGTACCCTGAATATTATCGGCAGTTTGGCTGGGATGTGCCTGATGATTTGCCGTATGTATGGCCGGTGTAGCTTTTGCGGATGGCTTATCAGGCGAGCGTATTTTGGCTATACTGATGATCGCCCTTCTCCTGTGAGACTCTCCACATCCGAAACGTATACAAATAGAAAGTATGGTGCCTACCAGATGATAAGGAGGCTCACTCTATTATGCATAGGAGAATGTTTTGCATCTTTTCCCTTGTGTTTTCTGTGCTATCGTTGATGTCTTGCGCGTCAAATGCATCTCCTACACAACCGCAAGGTCAACGGATATCGGTGTCGGCTACCACTCGGGTACAGGCATCTCCGACGCCATCGGTGCCGAAGGGAACGCCACTATACCATGCGAACTGGTCGCATGGTCTTGATGGCTGGCAGGGACCGCAAGCATGGAAAACGGTTGGTGGACAACTGGTGACCAGGAGTTTGACAACAACATCAATTGTTGTGCCGTATAAACCACCAGTGGCGGACTACGCGATTGAGATACGTGTGCAGTTTGCGCAGATGCTAGTGAATATTCACAATGGTTTTCTCATCTCCGCGAATGATGAGCCGGGCAAAGATGGGTATCAGGCACAGATCTATCAACTGGCGCTGCGTGGGGCAGGGATGGACCCTCCGGGTTACATTGATATGGCGACCGATAAGTTGATTCCTTCTACTTTTGAGCCGCATGACTATCAGCCAGGGACGCGGTGGCATACGTATCGCATTGAGGTTGTGGGAGACCAGGCGACACTATTCGTTGATGGAACACAGATGAGCCGCTCGATCACGCGGGAGAATGCCATCTCAAACGGGCCAATTGGCCTGACAAGCTGGGGCTTTGATCTGCATGTGAGTAGCTTCGTCATTACCGCTTTATAGAAGCTTGCTGGTGGCTAGCAGTGTACCAGCACTTTTCATACTGCGGCCCTGGCATGGAAAAGGGCCATGCTGGTAATGCGGAAGTGAAAGGGAGCGACATGATATTCGTTGTATGAGTATCATGTCGCTCCTTCGATTTTCCAGATGGCTTGTTAGCTGAGCGTATTTCGGCTATACTGATGAGCAAGCAAAAGGCTAACATCAACCATTGCGATTATTTAGATTCTTAATAGGGTTTTACTATGCTACTTCTGCTCATCCGTCTCCTCGTCTTCATCCTCGGTGCCAGCCTTGTCGTGTACACGCTAGGCTCCGCTATCCGTACTTTTGTGCTGCCGCGCAGTGCAGCGGATACGATTAGCTTCATGGTATTTCTGGGGATATTCCGCATCATCAGCGTTGGACTGATACCCGTTCGTTCGTATGAGAGAAGAGACAGGGTAATGGCGTACTATGCCCCGGTTTCCTTATTGGCTCTCCCGGTAGTGTGGCTGGTA
>DATGJV010000689.1:0-4635 GCA_035295005.1 Ktedonobacteraceae bacterium
TATCTATCTTCATGAGATGGATAAACAATGGTGGAGTCGTTATGGTAGCCTCACCGAGAAAGAGAAGACACGTCGTCGTCGGCAACGCTCAGGGAATATCCAGTTTGTACGTTATGCTGATAGTTTTGTGGTCATGACCAATGGCGACAAAGCGTTTGCGAGCGAATTACACGGTGAATTTGCGGTGATAGTGCAAGACTTGGGATTGAAACTCTCGGAAAAAGAAACACAGGTTGTTCACCTGAATGATGGTTTTGATTTCCAGGGGTTTCGTTTGCAAAGAGTCTACAGCGCCATGTCAAATAAAAACATGGTGCTAGTCAAACCAACACAGCAGAATATTACCAACTTCAAGGAAGCTATTCATACCTTGACAGCAAGAGCAACGACGGGTGATGATGTTCCGAATAAAATTCGGGCTTTAAATGCACTGGTGAAGCAGTGGGTGAACTATTATTGCTTCGCAAATGTATCTGAAGAGTTCCACTTCTTCGAGCGGTTTATTCACATGCGGATGTATTATTGGCTAAAGGCGAAACATTCCAACCTGAGCGCACGAGAAAGCGTCAAAAAGTACGTCGTGCAAACCTACCTCACGCAATACACAAGTACAAGAAAAACGTGGGGTTTGTATGGCGTAAAGCTTGTGCCGATAACAACATACGAGCGCAAACGTTATCGTATTCAATGGCCTGAAGAGCGAAATCCTTATCTTGAGTATGGGACAACACAAATGACAGTAAAAGATAAGGCTCCGCTATTTGCACCAAATCATCTCTGGAAGGGACATTCTGAACAAAGTGCGTATGCTGTATCCCGTCTGGAACGACTGGCACAGGTTGGGTACAAATGCGAAGAATGCGGCAGTACGGAGGGGTATTTACATGCTCATCATGTAGTACCGCAGCGCGAACATGGCAAGCACACGGTTGATAACCTGCGCATTTTATGCGAATCTTGCCACATCAAAACGTATTCGGGAAGTAAAGAACACCGACCAATACCGTAAGGCATTCACAATGGAGAGCCGTGTGAAGGGAAACTTTCATGCACGGTTCGGAGGGGGACGAGAAACTAGAGCATAGTAGCTTTATAATCGTATAGGCTAATATGTGATACTAACTTATCTACCCTACAAGCGGTAGGTCGTGAGTTCGAATCTCGCTGGGCGCGCCAACACTAAAGAGGAGTCATACTGGATAGTTATAAAAAAGCATGTGCTTTTTTATAACTATCCAGTATGACTCCTCTTTAGTGTATTTAAGTGTTCATGTTTGTGGAACATCCCCACCCTCCAACTTTGTTAACTCGTGTAAGATGAGATATTATATAATTGAAAAGTTTAAAAGCATATGTATGCGGTGGCTATGAGAGAGCTGCCAGAAAGAAAGAGTCAGCACATGACTACTACAGATAACAATATGGTGAATTCGCAGGTTACGGATATTGAAAAGAGTAGCACAAAACAACCGACAGTGGTACAGCCGCGTGTGGTGATTGTGGGGTCGGGTTTTGGCGGATTGCTAGCGGCGCGGGCATTGCGACATGCGCCGGTGCAAGTCACGGTGATAGATAAGAGCAATCATCACCTGTTTCAGCCGTTACTGTACCAGGTGGCGACTGCCGGGCTTTCACCCGCCGATATCTCGGCACCGATTCGCAGTATCCTCAAGAAACAGGCCAATACACGGGTGTTGATGGCGGAAGTGACAGGTATTGATACGGAGGAGCAGCGCGTTATCGCGAGCGAGGTCTTGGTTCCTTATGACTACTTGATTGTGGCAACTGGCGCTCGCCACAGCTACTTTGGTCATGATGAGTGGGAGAAATACGCGCCGGGGTTGAAATCCATTACCGACGCGACAGCGATTCGGCGCGACATTCTGCTGGCGTTTGAAGCGGCTGAGCGCGAGACTGACCCTGAGAAACGCGAGGCCATGTTGACGTTTGTGCTGGTGGGCGCTGGCCCGACCGGTGTTGAGATGGCGGGAGCTATCGGAGAACTGGCCCACAAAGCCCTTGCCGCCGATTTCCGCAACATTAACCCGAAGTCTGCACGTATCATTCTAGTGGAGGCCGGGCCGAAGATTCTGCCCGTTTATCCCGAATCGCAGTCGCGTCGGGCTCAAAAGGCGCTCAATCGTCTCGGCGTAGAGGTGAGAACGAGCGCGGCTGTAGAGAACATCACCAGTGATGGCGTGGTGATTGCCGGAAAGCTTTTACCGGCGAAAACGGTGATCTGGACTGCGGGAGTTGCCGCCTCTGCCGCCGGTCAATGGTTAGGCGCGGAGGTAGACAGAGCAGGTCGTGTGAAAGTAACAGAGAACCTTTCTGTGACAGATCATCCCAATGTGTTTGTGATTGGCGATACTGCCAGCGTGATGCAGGATGGCAAGTTGTTGCCAGGCGTGGCTCCAGTTGCAATGCAGGAAGGTCGCTATGTGGCCTCGCTCATCGCGCAAAAAGTCGCCGGTAAGGACAATGTGCAGCCGTTCCATTATCATGATAAGGGTAGTCTTGCCACTGTTGGACGCTCTTTTGGCATTGTGGATATCGGCAGGTTCCGTTTCTCCGGCTTCATCGCCTGGGTAATGTGGCTGTTTATCCACATTTTTTACCTGATCGGGTTCCGCAATCGTTTCGTGGTCATGTTTCAGTGGGCATGGGCCTATCTCACGTACCAGCGTGGGGCGCGGCTGATAACGTTTGAAACACATCCGAACAGGCCAGTGTAAAAAGAGGATTGTATCTATACAATCCCCTTCAAAGACGAAGCAACTTTTTTGATCTCCGCTTTGCCCATTGGCCCCTGTTCGGTAATCACACGGGATACGAGCCGGGCAGGTGTGCGGTCAAAGTAGAAATTACGTACTGACACACCTTGAATAGGAGTTGGCAGCACTTCATCAGCTTCTTTCTCCTCCAGTTGGGCGAGATTGCCCGCCCAGCTATGGGGGGATATCTTCAACGTTTCGCAGAGGACATATAATGGAATAGCATGCCCACGCGCAGCCCATGCCAGCAGAGCAGTGCCAGCTTTGTTCAGCACGTCGCCGCTTGCCAGCACGGTATCGGCTCCGACGACGAAGGCATGGCACTGGGGTAAGAAGATGTCTGCCTGGGCATCGGTAATCAATGTGACCGCTATATCGTGTTTTACCAGCTCTTTCGCCAGTTCGCGTCCCTCGTACCGTGGACGCCCTTCCAGTGCAATGACGCGCTCAATCTGTTCGCGACAGGCTATGAACACGTCTACAACAGTGCCTGATATGCTGTGAGTCATGAGCGTACCGATCAACAATGGGCGGGCAAACGTTGCGATACGTTCTGAGGCGGATTCATAGTCATCTAACATCTCGCTGGCTTTTTGCGCTATACCATCTGGTTCGTTCGCAGCATGAAGAATACGTCCAACGGCACCAGCCAGAGCAGCCATTGCGGGCCGTGATTGGGCAAGTTGCTTTCCAGCCGTGTGCAGTTGTTGCATGGTTTCCTTCGGTGATGACGTGGGCGAGGAGGCGATATCGCGCAATACTATCATTGCCTCGCGTACCAGCCAGCGCGACCCATGTTCACGATCATTGACAATTGTTGAAACACGTTGCTCTATGTTGTCCATACGGTATCCATTTCTATTTTATCTGTCCGTGTTCCGGTAGCCGATGAATCGGCGGTGGGCGCGGTCAACCAGCCCCTACGTATGGTAGCACAAAAATTGGCTCTCTACTTTACCGGCCAATTGGCGCTTGTACTGTGCTGGATAGGTGGGTTACACTGTATTGGTATGGGCCAATTCAGAAAAGGAACTCTATCATATGCGACAACACATGCAACCAGCACAGTCAACACTGGCATCGCATCGCCAGCCATTACCATTGTTTACCGCGTCCATTTCCGCGATTATTCAACTTGATCGTGAGAATGGCGTGCCATTATACCAGCAAATCTGCGAACGCTTGCGCGAGGCCATTCTTTCAGGTCAACTGAGCGATGGCACACGTTTGCCTACCGAACGGGCGCTCGCCGCTGAACTCAAGGTGAACCGCACGACGGTCATGAATGCCTATAACCAGCTTGCCAGCGAGGGATTAGTGGAGGGACAGGTGGGACGCGGAACGCTGGTACGGCGGAGTCGCTTCAGTCACCTCGACGATACGTTTGACTCCGATGTGCCATCCTGGCTTTATGGTCTCCCTACCGGTGAACGTGAGGCGATGGGGCCTGATAGCGGTCTATTAAGCGAGTTAGCGGCAATGGGGTCGGTAAGCGGACACAAAGATAGTATATCATTGGCGGCAGGTTCACCGTCAGTGAGTATGTTGCCAGCTGAGTTGCTGCAAACCATCTTTCAGGAAGACTTTCTGACAGGGCGGCAGGCTGCTCTTGGCTATAGCCCCGTCGAGGGATTGCTGAGTCTGCGGCAAGGTATAGCGGCTCGTATGCGCAAGCGCGGTGTGATGGTGGATACGCAGCATATCATGATCCTTTCAGGTTCGACGCAGGGCATAGGTCTTGTGGGGCGGCTATTGCTCAAACCCGGCGACGAGGTTGTGGTCGAGGTACCATCATACCTGGGGGCTATCCAGACCTTTCGCGCTCTCGGCGCTCGCGTTATTGGCGTGCCAACCGATAACG
>DATGJV010000690.1:0-3554 GCA_035295005.1 Ktedonobacteraceae bacterium
AAACCCGGCTACCTCAATATCCGGCTGAACCGCGCTGCGGTGGGGCAAACAATTATCAAGCGTGTGATGGAGAATGGCGCGGATTTTGGGCAGAATGAGACCGGTGTTGGCACAAAAGTAGTAATTGAACATACGAACATCAATAGTAATAAAGCTGCCCACGTTGGTCATCTGCGCAACTCATGCATCGGTGACACCGTTGTGCGTATGTTGCGTTCGCAAGGATACAAGGTGGAGGCGGAGAACTACATTGACGATTCGGGCGTCCAGGTGGCTGATGTCGTCGTTGGTTTCACACTGTTACAACAGGGCAAACTCGACCTCCCCGAGGGCAACGAGCAACTCCCAAACGAGTCTTTTGACTACTTCTGTTCACGGGTATATGTCGCAGTCGGCAAAGCCTACGATGTTAATCCAGAGCTACTAGGTTTGCGCAAAACAGTATTACACGCCATCGAGCATGGAGCAGAACCGGAAAGTGGGCCAGATTATCCGGTTATAGCCGCCGATCTATCACATCAGATTGTCGAGGCGCACCTGAACACAATGGCCCGCTTGAACATTTCCTACGACCTGCTCACCTGGGAATCCGCCATCTTGCACGCTGGCCTTTGGAAACGCACGTTTGAAATGCTACGCAAAAGCAATCTCTTAGAGAAACCGGAGACAGGAAAATCCGCAGGCTGCTGGATTCTGCCCTTCGGCGACGGCGAATCGCAAACGGACGAGGGCGACCGGACGACCGACAAAATTCTTGTCAGAAGTGATGGCACAGCAACCTATACCGCTAAAGACATTTCCTATCAATTGTGGAAATTCGGGCTGTCAGATGATCCTGAAATCGGCGTGCAGTTCCATTTCGTTCCCTGGGGACGCCAGCAAGATGGTCGCCTCCTCTGGACAATGCGCACGCCGCAAGATAACCCGGCGACAGACGAGGAAGGCAATCCTGAACGCTTTGGGCATGCGAAAAAGGCTATCAATGTCATTGACGTGCGACAATCATATCCTCAACAGGTAGTGTATGAAAGCTTGCGCCGCCTGGGCTTTGTCGAACAGGCTGAAAACTCGATTCACCTGTCATATGAAGTCGTGACGCTTTCGGCAAAGACAGCAGCCAGTCTCGGCATAGACACTTCCGACGGGCGCGACTTCTACCCCATGTCGGGTCGCAAAGGTATTGAAATCAAAGCCGACGACCTGATTAACGCGGCAAAAGCAAAAATGCTGGTCGCAAAACCCGACCTGGATGATGAAACGGCAGCTATTCTGGCGGCCTCGGCGATACGCTACTTCATGGTGCGTTACAATCTGCAACAGGTAATCGCGCTTGACATGGATGAGGCCCTGCGCCCCAATGGGGACACAGGCGTTTACCTCCAATATGCCTATGCACGGGCGAACAGCATCTTGCGCCGCCTGGATGATGCCAATTACGAAATACCCGAACAGCTAGAAATGCTACCAGACCAGCTTGAACAGAGCGAATGGGAATTGCTGCGACACATTGACGCCTACCCGCGTACCCTTGCCGAGTCTAGCGAACAACTCGCGCCGCCAACGCTTGCAGCTTACGTGTATGACCTTGCCGCGCATTTCAGCGATTTTTACGAACACACGCCGCCCATCCTCAAGGAGACCGATGAGCACGTGAAAGCGTTCCGCGCTTCAGTGGTACAGGCGACCGTGCAGACAATGGATAATGCATTGCGTGTTCTGGGCTTTGTTCCGCTCGAACGCATTTAAAGTTTTCTGTAACAAACAAGCAGAGGAAAATACCGCCTGGTATTTTCCTCTGCTTGTTTGTCACAGAAAATTTGACTTACCGTCCCTCAAATTCCGCGTTCAGGGGTGCCACAATCTCGTCCGCCAGCCGGTGAACGATATTTTCAGGATAGGGCGCCCGCAAGTTCAAAATGATGTGCGTTGCTCCTGCCTCGATATAGGGCCGCATGCCATCAATAGCCTCACCTATGTTAGTGTAGTTGATCGGCCATTGAATAGAACGCTCGATAGTTTTGGGGTCGCGCCCGATAGCCGCGCAATGCCCGTCCAATACCTCATTTTTGTGACGGAATGTCTCAACATCGCCGCCAACAAAGTTCCAGACACTGGCATACGTTGCGACAACACGCAAGGTTAACTGCTCCCCGCTGCCGCCAATCACAAACGGCGGATAAGGCTTCTGCACAGGCTTTGGTTCGCAGAGCGCATCTTTGAGCTGGTAGTATTTCCCATCAAAATTTGCGCGTGTCTCTGTCCAGAGCAGCTTGATTACTTCGCATGCTTCCCCAAGACGGCGAATACGCTCGCCCGGAGTATAGAGAGGAATACCGTACATGGTATGTTCCATCTCGTTCCAGCCAGCGCCAATGCCAAAATCGAGGCGGCCATGCGAGATAATATCAACCGTTGTCGCGATGTTGGCAAGCACAGCAGGATGGCGATACGTATTACCTGTCACCATCAAGCCCAGGCGCACATGCTCAGTACGAGCGGCCAATGCTCCCAGCAATGTCCAGCCCTCTAATTGCGGGCCTGTTGGGTCCGGCCCCAGTGGAATAAAATGATCAAATGCCCAGGCATGTTCGATAACAGGAATGCTATCTGCCTCTTCCCAGACGCGAAGGATGTCGTCATAGGTGGTGTTCTGCTGGGCGGTTTTAATACCAAAGTGAAGTTTCACACAGTTCCCTTTCTGATGTTCTCATTCTCCTGTGATACTATTACCCTGTAGAAATATCACACCTCATAGTATCATATTGGCGTGTTAGAAAAGAGTATCTTCGGGAGAAAAGGAGATTTCATCACCATGAGTACCACAGTCTATCACGATGCAGATGCCGACCTGTCCATTGTGCAACAAAAGCGATTGGCTTTTATTGGCTATGGCAATCAGGGAGCCGCGCAATCAAACAATTTGCGTGATAGCGGTGTACGAGAAATTCGTATAGGCAACCGCGATGATTCATACAAAGAGGCGGCGCTTGCCGATGGCTTCCGTGTTGTACCTATTGCCGAAGCGGCGGCCTGGGGCGATGTCGTATTCCTGCTAATTCCAGATGAAGAGCAGCCACAGGTATTCAACGATTTGATCGCTCCAAACCTGCAAGCTGGCACAACGCTGGTTGTCGCGTCAGGCTACAACGTCGCCTTCAACCTGCTCAATATTCCGGCTACGATTGACGTAATCATGGTCGCCCCACGCATGATTGGCGCGGGAGTGCGAGAACGCTATATACGCAAAGAGCCTTACCCTTGCTTCGTTTCGGTCGAACGTGATCAGAGCGGTAAGGCAATGCAACTGGCGCTCTCCATCGCATGCGGCATTGGTGCAACAAAAGGTGGTGCGGTACAATCCTCAGCACGTGAAGAGGCGGCGCTCGACTTGTTCTCGGAACAGGCTGTCTGGCCGGTTATCTTTGCCGCCTTCCGTACAGCATACGATGTGTTGCACCAGGCTGGCTTTAGCGACGAAGCCATTCTCAATGAAATGTATCTGTCAAAAGAACCCGCCGAGGTATTTGAACGCATGGCCGATCAAGGGCTTTTTG
>DATGJV010000691.1:0-6463 GCA_035295005.1 Ktedonobacteraceae bacterium
TGAACAACAAAACATACTACATATTGAAATTCAACGCAGTCGCGATACTCACATGGCTAAACGGCTATGGGAATATAATGTCAAAGCAAGTTTGAAGTATGATTGTCCAGTATGGTCCGTTGTGATTTATTTGAAAAATGATGGCAAAGTTGTCGAAGCGCCTTTTACAAAGAAGCTTTCTAATGGCCCTTATATCCATCATTTTAACTTTGGTGTGGTAAAATTATGGGAAGTACCGACGGAATATTTCCAACAGGAAGGGTTGATAGGATTACTTCCGCTTCTGCCTTTAACGCAGAACGGAGCGCGACGAGAAGTCGTTGACAGGGTGATTTCCAGGCTCACACCCCCTGACGATGAGCCAAAAGCTGAGTTGCTTACCTTAACGTATGGGTTAGCATCATTGATTCTTATCAACGAAGCCGATCAGGAATGGTTGATCAGGAGGTTCGGACAGATGTACGACATTCTTCGAGAAACACGAGCATACCAGGAATTGATAAAAGATGGCCTTGAACAAGGTCTGCAACAAGGTCTGCAACAGGGTCTGCAACAGGGTCTGCAACAGGCACAACAGGAAAAATTGCAGGAAATGCGAGAAACGCTCCTTGATGTCATTATGGAGCTTTACCCAAAAATTAGGATTCCAGCACAAGAGCAGGTTGATGCTATCACTGATACCGCTTTATTGCGGCAATTGATCGTGAAAATTCATTCCTTTAAGACTCCTGAAGAAACTCTGCAATACCTTCGTGATATCAACACATACAACGAAAAACGTTGATTGTTGATTGATGAACAAATAGATAGGGACAGCATAGCTCTATGCTATCCCTATCTATACACGTCCCATCACAACATTGGCAAGCAACACTTCGGGTCCAGAAACTACCAGTTTATGCCGGAACAGCACACGCACATAACCCAGTTCTATCGTATCTGATTGACGGGCAAAGCGAGGGGAATAGTAGATGTGCAGACCATCTTGCAGCAAGGATTCATATTTCTGCGGCTCTCGCGGCGTAAATGTACCGACCGATACATCAAAAAAGGTGCCACTTCAACAACGCAATGGTATGAGCGTGATGGTGAGCGTGTGGCTGCCCATACGCTGGAGATACAAGCGCAATTGTTCAGAGAGGATGACGCGCATTTAAGCACCCCTTGCTGCTCGTTTGTTGCCCTTACGGTTCTCCTTAGCCAGTATGCCACCCATCCAGCCAGAGCCGATAGCAAGCAGAAGACCACTGGACAAAAAGATAACGATGACTAACCCTGGTCGCATCTGCACGACAGAGTGGCTATAGACCACCGGCATCACAAGGTGCCAGACGCGGTAAAATTCTCGATCAGGTTGAGGAGTAATGCCAACACGCTGGAGTGCTATAGTGCGTTGCAAAACAAGGATAAAAAGGCCAACACCCAGGGATAACCAGAACATAATCGTACTGATAATACCTGCCCAGAAACCTGCCCATGCCCCGCGAGAAGACTTTCCCCCTCTGTGCGCCGTCAACACCCCGGCAATGAAATAAAACACGAAGCCGGTGGCAATAGCCACGTAGAAATCGGCCTCTTTCCGCAATAGCAACACAATCAATGCCGCTAACACTCCCTGGATAATACCCCAGAGACAGCCCTGATTAAACGCGCCCGGTAATAGACGTGCGGGCGCTCGCGTCTTGCCTGCCGGTTGTTGTTTTTTCTGTTGAGGAGCAACAGGATGGCTACCAGGATAAGGTGGCACGTGCTTTACGCCGCTACCTGTATTGGCGCTATTGCTACCCCCATGCACAGCAGGTATGTTTGCAACAAGCTGTTGTCCATGCATTGAAGGGCCTGCAGATGATGGCACATGTTCTGACTCAATATATTGCCTGGTTGGTGCCTGAGAAACACCAGGAGCGACAATCGTCTGATCGTTATAAACGCGAGACGCAGATCCCCTTAACGCCTGGGCAAAAGCTTGCATGCTCTGAAAACGGTCTTCGGGTTTGAGGGCAAGTGCCCGCAATAGAGCGCGTTCAACAGTGGGGGAAATGGCCGGATTTAGCAGACGTGGCGCAATGAGTTCGTCACGATAACTTCGCTGCATAGATGAAGATGGCGCAACATTCGTCAAAAGCATGTACATTGTTGCCGCCAGCGAGTATATGTCCGACTGCGGACCCGTCGTGCCGATATATTGTTCGATTGGACTGAACCCCAGCGATACTGCCCGCTCCATCGTCTGGGTCGTATCTTCCGGGCTGTAGAGCTTAGTCAAGCCAAAATCCACCAGCACCGCACGCTGATTCGGCGCGATAATAATGTTTGCCGGTTTAATATCGCGATGAATAACGGGCGTGGGGCGAGTGTGCAGTTCCTGCAACACATCCATAATTGGCAGCAGCCAGACCAGTACCTCTCGTTCACTGAAAGGCGCTCCATGCGCATTGAGCAGTTGAAGGAGATTCTTCCCTTCAATCAGTTGCATCACAACATAGAATCGCCCATTGTCTTCGAAAGCATCGTAGACCCCCGGCAAATGCTGGTTCTTTATGGCTAAGAGAATGCCCACTTCCCTCAATGCTCTGCGCCGCGCCGCGGGACTCACATCATACGTCTCTTTCACCGCACACAAGCGGTTATTTTCTCCGGTATCATAACCACGATAGACAGCACCAAAGCCCCCACTATTGATAAGCGTATCAACAGTATATTGGCCCCCTATTTGCGTTCCTGGCTGTAATAATAATGGCAAGCTCATAGACGAGCAATTTCCTTTTTCTCCATGAATAAAAACGTTACGCTGTGACAATTGTTGGTCTTTTTGACGTATATCAAACGATAGCCTTACATAGTATTAGACGCACTGGAAGACATCCTATAGTACGTACCGGTAGTTCTCCCTGGCACCATTTCTGGCAGAGGCAGGACCACCAAACGTATAGTGTTCCCTTGCAATTCATGCACATTATACCTTTTAATTTGCTGGATAGCTACCATATTGTAGCGGTTTGGCACATCATATGAGAAGTATGAAATAAATGGATACATGCAAATGTTGCTAAGCTTGTATACAGGTGATACAGTGTAGCAAAGCTGAATGTAATGGTGCAGTGTACCATTGCAAACAGCAAACAAAGCAATCAGGGAAACAAGCAGAAAATTAGTGCGGGCTTCACAAATTCGCGATTGAGCCGAAGAAAGATGGTAAGCAGGGTTTCTTGCGAAGTCGCACGAAGCCAGATAAAACGAAGATAAAGACCATTTCTCAGCTTCATAATGAATAAGAGCCGCACTGAAGTACTGTTTGCAAGAGTATGTTTGTATGATACAATGGCACTAACTGAACCGATCTGACGTCCCTGTTGATGGAAGAGAGAGCAAGTACTTGGAACGAAATGTGATGTTTGACGCTAACCGTGAACGTGAAAAGCCGATCGAGCTGGAACGCGAAACCATACAAGACTCCGACCTGAGTAGTTTAGCACAAAGCGACAGCTTGCGCCTCTACCTCAGAGAGATTTCTCGTATCTCCCTCCTCTCGGCAACCCGCGAGGTACAACTCGCACAGCGCGTGGAACAAGGAGATAAAGAAGCCCGCAATCAACTCATCGAGGCAAACTTGCGCCTGGTGGTAAGCATCGCAAAGAAATATGTAGGTCAAGGACTCTCATTGGAAGACTTGATCGGCGAAGGAAATATCGGGCTTATCCGCGCCGTTACCAAGTTCGACTACAAGAAGGGATTCCGCTTCTCAACCTACGCTACCTGGTGGATTAAGCAAGCCATCACCCGTGCTATCCTGGAAGGTACTCGCACCGTGCGCCTCCCTGTTTACATTATGGAAGAGGTCATGCGTGTCAAACGTATGACACGCCAACTCTACCAGGAATTAGGACGGGAGCCAACGTCTGAAAGTATTGGTCAACGCTTAGGTATGACAGCAGAGCGTGTGAGCGAACTGCTCATCTTTGCCGAGAAAGTCTTTTCGCTGGATGCGCCACTCTCCGAAGAGGAGGAAAACACGCTCGGTGACATCATCGAGGACGTGCGCGAACGCGGCCCTGTGGAAATCACCGATCAGCAATTGTTACGCGAGGAGATTCGCAAGGTACTCGGACAGTTAACACTGCGCGAGCGCCAGGTGATCGAATTGCGCTTCGGCCTGACAAATGACCATGACTATACCTTAGAAGAGGTGGGTAGAAAGTTGAAGGTCACTCGCGAACGTGTGCGCCAGATAGAGGAGCGAGCCATACGCAAGTTACGGCATCCACAGGCCAGCCGTATTCTGAAAGACTACCTTGATTAACAAATGATTCAGGGACGCTATCCTCTGATTGCGTCCCTCCCGGTGTTCTCTCGTGCCAGATTGTACATCCCCGCTATCTGGCACGAAGCTGTCCCTGCTAACGCTATATTTGGAAAGTATGGTTAAATTAGGCCAATTTACCTGACAGTTTTTGCCTTATTTGGCTGAAAACCGTCACATGCGTTTGAACCATGTTTGAGAGTTGGTACTTTTAGTGAATGTACACTATATGCGTATCCTGCATGCGTTTATTCTGATAGAGGTAGTCCATGAAGCGTTGCTTTGTTGCAACTGTTCGGTGTACCACTTGTGGGTACCTTGAATAATTCCGCTTCGTTTTGTATGTCAGACTCCTGCTGACAGTTCCGGGGTGAGGTCAGGTTTATGAACGAGCTGGCAGGCCAGAGCCTGGGTGGATATCAACTGGAAGAAGAGATTGGGCGCGGCTCCATGGGGATGGTGTATCGCGGCAAACAAATCGCGCTTGGGCGCGAGGTAGCCGTCAAAGTTCTCTCGCGAGCATTAGCCAAAGATGCTTCCTATGTCGCACGTTTCATTCGTGAGGCGCAAATTATCGCCGGGCTTAACCACCCGCATATTGTACAAATCTATGATGCCGGCCAGCAGAATGGCTTACTCTATTTTGTGATGGAATTCGTTCAGGGACCGACTATTGCCAATCTGCTTCATCTAGACGGCACAATTTCACTGCATTTTGCCACAGAGTACGCGGCACAAATTGCTGAAGCGTTAGATGCGGCCTACGGAGAACGAAACGTGATTCACCGCGACATTAAGCCTGAAAACCTGATGCTTGACCGTTGGGGTAAGGTAAAAGTGATGGATTTCGGCCTTGCTCGCGCAACCGGGCTCCAGCGTATCACGATCGCTAAAACACTCGTGGGCAGTATTTATTATGCGTCCCCGGAACAGGTCTGGGGACACCAATTGGACAATCGCAGCGATATTTATGCACTTGGTGTCGTTCTTTATGAGATGGTAACCGGGCAACGTCCCTTTGTGGGCCGCTCGTTACCGGAACTCACGCAAGCGATTATTAGTGGCCCACTCAAGCCTCCAACCTTCTATAATCCAGAGATACCAGCGGAACTGGAACATATCATTCTGACCGCCATGTCACGAGACCGCCAACAACGTTACGAACAGGCTATTTTGATGACGCAAGCCCTGCGTTCCCTTAATTTGAAGCCGACTATGCCACAGATACCCACTTCCGTTCAGAGCATTTCACCGACCTTGCCACACCGGCAACAAACGGCCAGGGAACGGATAGCGATTCAACCGCCAAAACGCCCCCAGATGCCACCTCCCCGCTATATTGAACTGGAGCAAACGCAACCCCCGCCCCCGGAACCGGTGGCTCAGTCTCCTGTTACCGCTTACTCTCCACCGACCGCTAACCCACCAGTGCAGGTAGGCGCGGCTTCCCCACATGAAGTGGATACAGAAGGACCAACAGGTCCACTAGGTGTAGCAAACATGCTATCTTCTCCTGAGCAAAAGGGGCAAGTTTTGCTAACAGAAGCAAAACGGCGCAGGTTCTGGCAGAAACTTTTTAAACCAACCTCGCGGTAATGCCACATTGCATCCGTCTTTGGTATGAGAGAGTATAAATGAAATAGGTACTCTTTAATTACCATGAAAGCGGAGTTTATGCGCAACGAACACAACGATACGGAACAATCCTTTACATCTCTATCCAGCGAGGCACCTCTCACCACTCCCCATATGTATCACCTGAGTAGCCAGGAAAGTACACTTGCCGCGTTGGCGCTTCTGCTCGGACCTGAAACAGATGAGGCGATACGCAAACGGGCTGCTCACCGGCTGGCAAAGCAGGGATCAACATCGCTTTCGCTTATCCTGACTACCCTGAACGTATATCCAGAAATTACAACACCTTCATGGCCTCTATGGCCCCCACAATACGAACATTGCGGCCATCTGCTCGCCAGGCTATGCCAACAAGCCCATTATTCACTTGAAACACTCCTTCGCCATCCCGTATTGACGCAACCTGTTGGGCCTGTTCTCTGGATCAGTGCTATCGAAGCCACACATTTGCTTCCATCCCTCACGCATGAGGCATTGATACGTGAAGGACTCTCTGCCGCATGGGCCACTGTACGCTATGCCGCGGCG
>DATGJV010000692.1:0-3186 GCA_035295005.1 Ktedonobacteraceae bacterium
CTGCCGCGATCCATAACTCCATTGTGGACACAGTACAGGAAATCGTCACTACTATTGCGGATGTTCCGCTCAAAGTGATACTGTGTGTGATAGACCGCGAAGAGCGCGACTATCGTTTGCGTAATCGGCCAGCTCAATATACCAGGATTACCGTCGAACCTGAAACCATCGAAGATTATCTGCAACTTTTCGATCACCTTCCTCCTGATACACTTATCCTACTCACCAATATCCCACCTGAAGAATGTCTATCTGAAGCAAAAAAATATGTTATGGACTAAATATAGCTTTATTGGTCACACTTTTGTCACACTTTTGTCATCCTCCGGGCAGGTGCTGGTACTATAATGAAATAAAGGGATACCCTCTGCGGGATTCTTTGTGAATTTTTACATGCCTTATGCAAATAAAGGGAGCTAGAGGGGATTTTATTATTATGAAGGGGGAAAATTTGTGATATGCACAGGTTTTTCTTAATTCGCCACGGACAAAGTCAGGCGAACGCGGGCCTGGCAACTATCGCTCCGAAAGATGTGGAACTCACATCAGAAGGTTATGAACAGGCTCGAAAAATTGCAGTCTTTCTCAGAGAGTACACGGCACTGAACCTTATTGTTACTTCTCGTTATTTGCGCACGAAACAGACGGCGTATCAGACAAGGTGTGAGTTTCGTTTGATTCCACATAAGGAATGGAAAGTAGAGGAGTTTACGTATCTTTCGCCAGAATATTTTGGAAATTCGACGATCTATGAGCGGCGACCTCTAGTGGATGCATACTGGGATCAACACGAGCCTTCATTTAAGGATGGTTATGGTTCCGAATCATTCAATGATTTTATGGGACGGGTTCAGGGTGTTACTAGAAAGTTAAAGAAAGCTGCATCTAAAGGGGAGACTATTGCAGTCTTCAGCCATGAGCAATTCATCAGTGCAGTTTTATGGTCGTTAAATGATGAGCCAGCTAGGGATGACCCGGAAGCGATGCGAGCATTCAGGAATTATTTTAATAGCCATCGTATACCCAACGGCTCTATTGTGGAAGTAAAAGTACGAAGTAGTCAGGACTTGTGGAATTATGACCTGATTACAGATCATCTTGAATACCCGATTCGAGAGTTAAAACAGCGATCATTAAAGTCTACCAGGGTAGCTAATATCATTGGTGCTGCAATGTCGTAGTTTCAGCTGAACATATGGAGAAAAGCAGGTGAGGTTTCATCTCTCCTGCTTTTCTCTGCCTGTTTATAAATCACTCCTCCCCCACAAACCTGTACCCGATCTTTGGTTCGTTGCGGATGAAGCGACGATTGGCGGGGGTTTCGATTTTTTTGCGCAGACGGTTGATGTAGGTGTGGACGCTTTGCAGTTCGGATACTTCATCGTAACCCCAGACCTCGGAGATGAGGATATCGTAGGTGACGATGCGGCCACGGTTTCTTGCCAGGATAGAGAGTAACTTGAATTCGGTATAGGTCAGGTCAACTTTCTGGTCGTTGACCTTCACGCAGCGTTGCTCGAAGTCAATGCTCAGAGGGCCGATGATAAGGGTTTGCGCCTCTGGTTTCGCGGACAATGGATGGGTATGGCGTAATTGTACGCCAATACGGGCCAGTACTTCGTCCATGTCAAAGGGTTTCTGTACGTAGTCATCGGCACCCTGATTGAGCGCCTGCACGATGCTTTCTACTTCGTGTACCACTGAAATAATGATAATGGGCAGCAGAGGGTACAGTTCGCGAACCTCCTGACAAACCTGTAATCCGTCAATATCCGGCAATTGCAGATCGAGCAAAATCAGATCAACAAGCTGGCGGTCAAGTAGTTCCAGCGCCTCTTTTCCCTTACCTGCGGTGTAAACTTCGTAGCCATTGCGTTCCAGGCTGCGTTTCAATTGCAGCAGCGCCGGAGCTTTATCATCAACAACGAGTATGCTATTCATGTTTTCTCCTCGCACCGGTGGACTGGTAATCTCGCGCTCCTATCTGTTTCAAAGGTAAGGTGAACGAAAATTCAGCGCCGCCGCCGGGTCGGTTCTGCACCCAGATACGCCCACCGTGCGCGACAACAAACCCCTGGCACACAGCCAGACCAAGACCCGTTCCCTGTGTTGTGGGAAGGCTGCCCTCGCCTGGATCGTCCACAGGCCGTGTGCCTGTGACGCGATAGAATTTTTCAAAAATGCGCTCCTGTTTTTCTGACGGAATGCCTGGGCCGTGGTCGGCAACGCTAATGAGCATCTCATCCCGCAAGGTCCGGGCGCGAATTTCGATTGGCTCTATGACTGGTGTATAGCGGATGGCGTTCTCAATGAGATTGCCCAGTACCTGACCGATAAGTATGGGGTCAACTTCAACTGGCGGCAGATCGTCCGGCACGTTTCTCTCGATGACGCGGTCGTGCAGGAGAGAACGTATATGCTTGAGTTCTAACGTGTTGAGAATAATCGTATCAATAGGATACAGTTCTTTTTCGAGCTTCAACGCCCCCTGCTCAATTCGGGATACGTCAATCATCCTTACGAGGATGCGCCCCAGCCAACCTGCTTCGTCAAGAATTGTATTCACTGCTTCATGATACCCTGCACGGTCATACTGGAGCATGTCCTCGTCGAGGAGATTGTTCGCGGCGGCCTTGATTGCCACCAGCGGCGTGCGCAAATCGTGCGAGACGGAGGAGATAATGGCGGCTTGCAGTTCCTCGGTGCGTTTGGATAACTCCTGACGTATTGACTCCTCCTGCATCAAGGCGCGTTCAATTAACGCCTGTTGAATGAGCATAACCGCGTGGTCTCTCAGTTTTGTGAAAAGTTCTGGCTGTTCTTCGGTCGAAAGACATTCTTTTTCCAGCGCGTGTTTAATGTTGAGCAAGCGCGGATGGGCGGTATCTTCGACAAGAATACGCAGTACGCCGAGGGCTTTCTGCTGTGAGAGCAGAGGCACGATGTCACTATAGCCATGTTCAATGAGTTCATGCGTGGCGCTACTGGCAACAGGTCTACGTAAATAGCTGCCTTTGTCGCGTGCGATGAGCGGAATATTGGGCAATCTCACAGAAATACCGTGTTCCATCACCCATGAGACGCTGCGCATCTCGTCGTTTGCCAGTGCGCCTGTGGCATTCTGCTGTTCTGGTAGTCGCTGCAACGTCAGTTTTCCGTCGAGGTCGGGCGCAAATATCAGGCAAC
>DATGJV010000693.1:0-8179 GCA_035295005.1 Ktedonobacteraceae bacterium
TGAGGCGTTGTAGCGCGTAAGGGTTATTCGCGTTCTTGCCGGTGTCGGCGGGATAGTTATCGTCAACAATCGGATGTGTGACATCAACGTCCACGCCGCCCAGGGTGTTGATCACGTTGGCAAAGCCGTTCAGCCCAACCCAGGCGTAGCGGTCAATGGTGATGCCGTAATCGCGTTCAATCGTTTCGCGAGCGACGCGCACGCCATCATCAAAACTATTGTGCTGTAACGCACCCAGGAAAAACGCCTGGTCTATCTTGTGCATGCCGCCGATCTCCGGCACGGAGACCCACGAGTCACGCGGAATCGAGACCATCGTCACTGAGTTCGTAACGGTATCAATGTGAACAACCATCATCACTTGCGTCAAAATGACGGGAAATGTATATTTCTGGTCGTTGTCGCTGCCCAGCAAAAGAATATTCCACGAACGGCCCGTTACTGCCGTATCCGGCGGCAACGGTTGCACCTTCAAATGCTGTTCACTCTTGCCGAGGCTAACCGGGTGGATGATTTTCTGCAACGGCTGCTGAATGTTGGTATCAAAGTAATAAAATCCGTACACAGCCGTACCACCTGCTAAGACCAGCAGGATCAGAAATATCGTGACCACGACTTTGACCCACTTAGGCCAGCGCCGTCTACCTTTGCGCGTTTTCTGTACAGGCGCGGGTGGAGCAACTGGCAGCAATGGCACGGGTTGTGGAGCGGATGCAGGTTCCGATTTCACATCGGGGGATGACGGTGCATTGTCCCACGTCTGTTCATACTCGAGTGGTGGAAGATTATCTAGAACACCTGGATCATCCAAACTATCCAACTTAAATGGAATTGTAGGCTTATCATTAACTGGCGTATATGGTTGCTCTTGCATACCATCGAATGCAGAAGGAAGCTGTGGAATATGTTGTGGACGCCCCAGCTTGATTGTAGTGTCGTCATCCATTATATGGTCTCCCATTGGAAAAAAGGATCATCACATAGCTACATAGATACAGCATAATAAGATGCTTATAAGATCATTGTTAAATTTATGGATGTTGTTCGCGCTAATCCCCTGGAATAAGTATAGCAAAAATGACCGGATGTTTGCTATAGCTGCCACAACTAGCAGGTAGGTGGAGATACGATTGACAAGGCAAGTGGTACAATAACACCATATTCTATTCCACATATTTTCATACAGAGAGGTTTTCCAATGAGCATAGAACGTATTCAACAGGCGTTGCGTGAAGAGCGGGTGGATGGCTGGCTCTTTTATGATTTCCGGCGCTCGAACCCCATCGCGTATGCGGTGCTGGAATTGCCGCTTGAAGCAATGTATACACGACGCTGGTTCTATTTTGTCCCGGCACAGGGGACGCCGACTGCTATAGTGAGCGCGGTAGAGTCGCATGTTTTGCGCTCGCTGCCAGGGGAGCGGCGCGTGTACCGAACATGGCAGGATATGCACACCTACCTGCGCGAACTATTGTTGGCCGGAAGTCGCATTGCGATGGAATATTCGCCCATGAACGCCATTCCATATATCGCACGGGTGGACGCGGGGACGGTGGAGCTGGTGCGCTCCTCTGGCGTTGAGGTTGTCACGTCCGCCAATCTCTCGCAGCGTTTTGTGGCGCAATTGAGCGATGCCCAGATAGAGAGCCAGCGTGAGGCCGGACGGCGCATTATTGCCGCGAAAGAAGCCCTGTTTGTCGCACTCGGCGATGATTTGCGAGCAGAGGCCAGCCTCAACGAATACGATGTGCAGCAGCGTTTCCTGCAACTGATGCGGGAACGGGGTGTGGTTGTGGAGGAGCCGCCCATTGTCGCTGCCAACGCGAATGCCAGCAATCCGCATTATCTACCAACCGCCGAACGGCATCTTCCTATCCAGCGCGGCGATTTAATTCTCTTTGATTTCTGGGGTACCTTACCGGAACCCGGTTCTATCTACGCCGATTATACCTGGATGGCCTTTGCTGGAACCCGCGACGAGATACCCGCACACCAGCGTGAAGTCTTCGATATTGTGCGGCGTGCGCGTGATACCGCGATTACCTTCATTCGCGAGCGGTTGCGCGAAGGCCAGCCTGTCGAGGGACGCGAAGTAGACGATGTAGCCCGTTCGGTCATTGAGAGTGCCGGGTATGCCGATTACTTCGTGCATCGCACAGGACACAGCATCACCACCGCAGAGCATGGCAATGGGGCCAACATAGATAACTTTGAGACGCAGGATGCTCGTCTGTTGCTGCCAAACACCTGCAATTCCATTGAACCTGGCATCTACTTGCCCGAATTTGGCGTTCGCAGCGAAGTTGACCTGCTCATTTCCGAGCATGATGTCGAGGTCACAGGCGTGCCTGTACAGGAGGAGATCACGGCGCTGCTATAGTACAACTCTTATCCTGATTGACCGTATATATGTACGAAATACTTAACATACAGTTCACAGGGTCGCCATTGAAAGCGACCTTGCAAGGGAGACAAGCGATGAGTGATGAATGGGAACAGGGTCCTGGCTATAGCGCCGAGCAACCCGGTCAAAACGATCAGAACCAGAATCAAAATAAGAGCGATATGGACTTACGCCTTGAAGATATCAAACGAACGGTCATTCAGGGGGCAAACGAAGCGCAGGTGCGTCTCAAGCGCGTGGTGGGCAAAGCCAGCGAATATATTCAGCAGGCGCAGACGGCACCAGCGATGACGCCGCGCACCCCCACCAGCGTTGAGGAGCAGCGCATCCGCCAGCTTGCCAACATATGGAGCAATGAGAACTGGCGCGTTGCTCGTGAACTTGGTACCTATATGGATGTGGTTTCCTGGAGTACCGACGAGGTGTGGGAAGTCACCTTGCAAACACGCTGGGAGACGCGCAGCCTGGAAACTATCTCCGAGCCCTATAGCGGGCGTGCGATGGGACAGCCGAAGCCATTGTTGCCTGTCTGGGATTATGAGTTGCCCGTGGTAACGGGTCTCAAAGCGCCCGCCAGCCGCACACAACTCGAAGGGCTGGATGAGGTTGTCGCCTGTACCAGTTGTAATGGCACCGGGCGGGCGCTGTGTGAAACTTGCGCGGGTCGCGGCTGGTATGTTTGCCCCGATTGCAAGGGCCGCACGAAGATGCGCTGCAATACCTGTCGCGGACGTGGCTATATCGCTGATTGGGCGCAGAGCGAGAAGAAACCTTTCTTTAAAAGGCAAGCCGAAAACTTCTCCACTTCTGTCAATGAAAGGGTCGCGGATGTCTTTGATGGTATTCGCAATCAAGGCGTGCCGATTCCCAATCCCGTGGATACCGACCCCGCTAACAAAGGAAAGACAGTTCCCTGCCCCGACTGCGTGAACGGTGAGGTAGATTGTACCTGTGGCAATGGCAAGCGTATCTGCGAAACCTGCCAGGGCGCGAAGACGACTTTCTGCGTGAATTGCAACGGCACCGGCAAGATTGTGCGCCATCGCGAGGTTGCCCGTCAATTTGATCTGCGCGTCCAGAATAAAGTTGTTGGCACGAGCGCCATCCCCGAACGGCGACTTGCCAGCGCCAATGGCGAACTTGTCTACAGCGCAGAACTGCACGAGACACTCTATCCAGACGCGGCACCTGAAGGTGTGCCAATGGATGTGTGGCGCACTGCTGTCGAATTGGCACGCAATGAGAGTATGAACCAGGAGAAGTCAGGCCGTGACAATCCTCTGTCGAGTTCGCGAGCGTCTTTGCAGGTGCTGGAACTGGTGCGTATCCCTTATACAAAAGTGGATTATCGCTATGGAAATCAGGATTACACCTTCTACGTCTACGATGGCGAGGGACAGGAGAAATTTTATTCAGACCGCTATCCCGCTCGCTGGGACCGCATTGAGCGTCTTGTTCGTGCCATCTCAACCGACCTCTTGACCTCCGGGCCGGAGGAGTCGAAGCCGGGCAGCCAGGCATCCGGCTACCGCGTCCCCGTCGAAGTTCCGCCGTTTACCATCACGGAAGACGACGAGAAAAACCAGTAAGTATAAAGAGGTGTGGTGATGAAAAAAAGCAGCCGCGGCTGCTTTTTTTCATCACCACACCTCTTTATATGGTATATTTCAGCCAGTAGGAGGAGAGGAGATATGCTATGTCACAGAAGCTAGAAATACGGGCGCGGCACATCGCTGATTTGGAATTTATAGCGGAAACGGAAACCGGCCACACAGTGACGCTAGATACGCACGAACATAACGCCGGAGCGACTCCAATGGAGATGTTACTTGCTAGCCTCGCCGGTTGCTCCGGCATCAGCGTTATCTCTATTTTACAAAAGAAGCAGCAAAACGTGACCCATTACGAGGTGCGCGTACACGGCAAAC
The DNA here is from genome assembly GCA_035295005.1 of Ktedonobacteraceae bacterium. GTDB lineage: Bacteria > Chloroflexota > Ktedonobacteria > Ktedonobacterales > Ktedonobacteraceae > DATGJV01. Next base: position 4,333 of record DATGJV010000693.1, read on the forward strand.
GCGCCGAAACGCACCCCCAGGTGTTCACCGAAATTATGGTCGAACACATTCTCACCGGCCACACCATTTCACCCATCGCGGTCGAACGCGCCATTGAACTGGCCGAGATGCGCTACTGCACGGTGAGCGTCATGCTGAGCAAGGTTGTACAATTGACGCATGAGTATCGGATTATTGAGGATGAAAATATGATAGAGTAAAAATCAGGCAGATATTTTTGGCTGATTTTTACTCTATCATGTTACTTGACAATCGCTGTTCTGCAACGTACAATTTGATATATCCATATGGAGATATGAAATGGATATGGTAAAGTATGTTAGAGTACTTCGGCGTTATTCAACAAAGGGAGTGAGCGTATTATGACTCCAGCCACATTGCAGAGCGAAGAGGCTCTGCTCAACCGTATTCATAAGCAGCAGCTTGTTGAGTCGCTTGACCATATGAGTCCAGTCTATCTGGAGGGGATCAAACGTATCCTCACCGTCTCGGCTGATACTGAACTCATCAGCGCACCCGCTTACTATAACGCAGCCGTGCATGCTCCATCACTGAATACTTTCGGCTCGGCTATCTCGATTATTCAGGACGAACTGTCGCATGCCCATATCGCCTATCGTCTGTTGCGTGACCTGGGTGTAGACACCGAAAAGTTGATCTTTGAGCGCGAACCCCGTAATTTCAAATACCCCTACGCTTTTGATGTTCCCCTGAATAGTTGGGTAGAATTGATTGTCGCCAATGCCTTCTATGATCGCGCTGGTTACACCCTGCTCAGCGACGTGTACAACAGCACCACCTTTGGCCCCTGGAAACGCGCCCTCGTGAAGGTGGACAAAGAAGAGACGTTCCACTTGCGCCACGGCGAACAGGGCATGCGCAAGCTGAACCAGACGCAGAGCGGCCATGAAGAACTGCAAAAAGCGGTAGACTGGATGTTTTTGCTGACCGTCGAGTGGTTTGGACTGCCAGATAAGCTCAAGAAACATGGCGAGCAACTGGACTATGGCTTCAAGGGCAACAGCAATGACCAGTTGCGTCAAATCTGGATGTCTACCGCCGTGCCGTTATGCGAAGAATTGCATCTCAACGTTCCCGCGCACTTTGACGAGTCAGAGCAAAAGTATGTCATAGATTGCACCTTTCCCGCCCACTTCGACGCGAAAGACAAGCACTGGTTCCTCAATGACCATTCCTGTACATGGGATGATGTGATGAAACGGTGGAAGGCGCGTGGACCGAGCAACGAGCAGTTTGTGGGTATGTTGCAACGCGGCAAGAAAGAAATGCTGCATTTGTTGGAGCAAGAGGCATGACAACGACGTATCCATCACTGCAAATACTGCCCTCTACTGATGCTACCTGTCCCGCGTTGTGGGATGCCCTCCGCGACGTGACCGACCCTGAAATACCCATCAGTATCGTGGACATGGGCCTGATCGTTGACCTGAAACAGCATGGCAGCGTCGTTGACCTCAAACTCACGTTCACCGCGATGGGCTGCCCCGCGATGGAATTCATCATGGACGATATTCGCGAGCGCCTGTGCAAAGAGCCAGACGTCGAGCAGGTGAATATCGAAATCGTCTGGGACCCGGTGTGGACGAAGGCGAGGTTGAGCGAAGAGGGCATAGATATTATGCGCTCCTGGGGGATATCAGCATGAGTACAATGGAACAAACATCGGATGTGCAGGGGACGCGCACGCGGCGCGAGGCGCTGAACGAAAATCGTGTCTGGCAGGTTTACGCCCGCCGCAAATACGATGAGCCACTGCACGAAATCGGCAACGTCATGGCGGACGACGTGGAACTGGCAAAGGTCTACGCCCGCAGTATCTACGATGAATTCAGCTGGATTGAAATGGTCATCATTCCCCGTGAAACCATCGTCACCGTGATTGAATCATAACATGTGTTTCATGTCACAAAACACATGTTAAAAAGGAAAAATGGATGGCTACCACAACACGAACAGATAACGCCGCCCTCTTCGCGATCCTATCGTCGCTGGCTGACAACAAACAGGCGGTTGGGCGACGCTATGCCTACTGGTGCAATGGCGCTCCCGCGTTAGAGGCGGCGGTGGCAGCTGCCGCGATGACGCAGGACGAGCTTGGTCATGCACGCACGCTTTATCCTCTGCTCGATAATTTCACACAGGCCGAGGCCGATCCGACGCAAATTGAGCCGGAGACGCGCACCTTGCATTACGCGCTCGCCTACCTCGACAACGACTTCGCGGGCTGGTCCGACTTCGTGGCAACCAATTTTCTGCTGGATACTGCCATGACCACCTTTTTTGAGGCCGCGCAGAATTCCAGCTACGAACCCTTGCGCCAGCGTGCGCGAAAGATTGTGCATGAGGAGCGTATTCACCAGATGCACGGAGAAGGCTGGGTGCGCCGCCTTGCAAAAGCTGGTGGGGCCGTGCGAGCTGCGCTGGTTGCCTCGTTGCAACGACTCTGGGACGAGACCCTGTGCTGGTTTGGTCCCAACGACGATCCGACTATGCAGCAACTCTATCAAGAAGGCATTCTTGACGCCACACCCGACGAATTGCGCAGCCGCTACCTGCAAAAGATCATGCCCATCCTGAACAGTCTGGATATTGACGTACCAGTATCCTTTGCCGCCGCGACAAAGCAATGGCAGGTTAATACGCCGTTGCCGTGGTCATTATGGGATGCCACCGGGAGAAGGCTTCATGGGATATAATGACACAGAAACGACGGTGGTGGAATGTCCCTACTGCCGCTCAACTGATACGGAAATATTCTCGCTATTCGGTCAACAATTGCTGACCGTGGAGTATTATTGTAACGCCTGTCATACGCCCTTTGAGCGTATCAAAGACGATGATGTTTTAGACGATTTCGCCGCACGAAAGGAAGACCAACAATGACCACAACTTCAGAGAAGACCCTGGTAAACTATACCGCGACCGAGGGTGTCGCCGTCATAGAATTGACGAATCCCCCGGCCAACACCTACAGCTACGAGATGATGCGCCAGTTGGACGAGGCTATTTTGCGGGCGCGTTTCGATGACGACGTACACGTTATCGTCATTCGCGGCGAGGGCGAGAAGTTTTTCTGCGCGGGTGCCGAAATTAGCATGCTGAACGCTGTCACCCCTGGCTTTAAATACTACTTCTGTCTGCATGCCAACGAGACATTGATGCGCCTGGAGCAGACGCCCAAACTGGTGATCGCGGCCCTCAACGGACACACTGTCGGCGGTGGCCTGGAGATCGCGATGGCCTGTGATATCCGCATTGCCCGTCGCAATGCTGGTAAAGTGGGTCTGCCGGAAATCAATCTCGGTGTTCTCCCCGGCACCGGCGGCACGCAGCGCCTTGCCCGTGCCTTGCCCAAAAACAAAGCCATCGAGTACATGACCGAAGGCAAGCTAATGAGCTTCGAGCAGGCGCAGGAACTCGGCCTTATCAACTACATCTACGAGTCCGAGAACTTCTGGAACGAGGTCATGGCCTACGCTAAGCAGTTCTGCCCGCCCAACCGTGCCTCCAAGACCGTCGGGCGTATCAAACGTGCCGTCCAGTCCGGTGCCGAAGTTGCCCTCGCCGATGGCCTCGCCCTCGAACGCGAACTGCAACAACTCTGCTTCCAGAGCGAAGACGCCAAAGAAGGTATCGCAGCTTACGCTGAGAAACGCAAAGGCCATTTCGCTGGGAAATAAGCATTATTGCAGGGGAAAACAACAAAATGAGCAGCAAGCACGCTTGCTGCTCATTTTGTTGTTTTCCCCTGCAATAATGCTTATTTCCCAGCGAAATGGCCTTTGCGTTTCTCAGCGTAAGCTGCGATACCTTCTTTGGCGTCTTC
>DATGJV010000694.1:0-2907 GCA_035295005.1 Ktedonobacteraceae bacterium
CGGCAATGTCGCTGAAAACTCAGGCGGGCCGCATTGTTTCAAGTATGGCGTTACGACCAACTATGTGATCGGTATGGATGTTGTGCTGGCAGATGGACGACTGGTGCGTGTCGGCGGTCATGCGCTCGATTATCCCGAATATGATCTGTGCGGCCTGATTACGGGCAGCGAGGGTATGCTAGCCTTCATGACTGAAATTACCGTGCGGCTCCTGCGCAATCCACCGGACGTGAAAACCATGCTCGTCGTGTTCGATTCGGTTGAGCAGGCGGGGACTGCCGTGTCAGCCGTTATCGCGACGGGGTTGGTACCGGCGACAATGGAGATGATGGATCAGAGAATTATCGGTATCATCGAACCATTTGCGCACGCGGGTTTGCCTACCGACGCGGGAGCTGTTCTGATTATCGAGGTTGATGGCTACCCTGCCAGCCTCGAGGCGCAAATAGCGGAAATTGCCTCCATTATGCAGACACATGGCGGACGCGGATTGCGGATTGCTGCCAATGAAGAGGAACGCAACGCTATCTGGTTTGCTCGCAAGAGCGCGGCGGGAGCTATTACACGCCTCTGCCCATCTTACTACACTGTTGATATTACGGTGCCGCGCAGTCGTCTCGCGGAGATGTTGGGCAAGGTCAACCAGCTACTGGATCGCCGCGAACTACGTGCGGGCCACGTCTTTCACGCGGGCGACGGCAATCTGCATCCGCTGATTATGATTCCTCATCCCGAAGACCACGAATTGATCCAACGTGTTCATGATGCAAGCTGGGAAATGGTTTCTATCTGCGTTGGTATGGGCGGCAGCCTCTCAGGGGAGCATGGCGTCGGCATCGAGAAACGCGCTTACATGCCCCTGATGCACACACCTGATGAACTGGTGACGATGCTCGATATCAAATATGCCTTCGACCCCACTAATTTGCTCAATCCCGGCAAAATATTTCCCACCCCGGCACAGAATGAGCAAGATAACAGGCTAAGTAGCACCGCACCGCTCACATTGCCAACGCTCACGAATAGTGTATTTGCTCCTACAACGGCAGAGGAAGCGGCTCAGGGGTTGCAGGCATGTTCAAATGCCAGGCAATCAGTTTTCGTTCGTGGCACTATGGGAAACGAAGCGCGTGCAATTCCTGAAAAAGGAGTAATCCTGAGTACCGCAAACTTGAGAGGTATTACACATTATGCAGCCGATGACCTGTATATTACTGCCGGGGCGGGTACGCCGCTCGCAGAAATCCAGGCATTTCTAGCAGATGAGCGCAAGCAGGTACCACTTGCTGACCCGTGGTCGGATATGACAATTGGAGGGCTTGTTGCTGCCAACATCAACGCACCGCAACGCATGCGGTATGGTTCGGTACGTGATATCGTCCTCTGCGGCACAGTGGCGCTGGCGGATGGACGCCTCGTGCGCGTTGGACGCCCGGTGATCAAAAACGTTGCCGGTTACGATCTGACCAAAGTCTTTGTTGGCTCATATGGTACGCTGGGTCTGCTCACTGATATTACGCTCAAAGTCGTCGCGCAACCACGAGCCAGGCGCACATTGCTCGTACCGTTTGAAGACCTGCGGCATGGATTACGTTATGCTCGCTCGTTACTACCACTTGCGCTGATAGCGTCCGCACTTGTTCTGTGCAAAGATTGTCCTGTTCCTGGCATGCCGCAAGCGCCTTATACGCTTGTCTACACTGCCGAGGGCATGCCGGAAGATGTGCAGGCAGAATTTGCGCAGGTGCGACAGGCGCTCCAAACAGTGCAAGCGCCTACTCCTGTAGAAATTGATACGCTTTCAGGAACTGATATCTGGGCTGCGTTGTTGGGAGGTACACAAAGCAAAGTGCAGGTGCGAGTTGGCATACCTGCACGAGACATGCCAGCTTATATCAACGATCTGGCTACTGTATTGCAGAGAGGCACATTTCTGGCTGACACAGGCAATGGACTGCTCTACGCCACGATGAACACCAACGATGTAGCTGAGACGCTCAGTTGGGTCGAGCAACTACGTAACCCGGCACTTGCCCTTGAGGGATACGCGGTAGTGATGACTATGCCGGATGCATGGAATGGCGTAATTGATCGCTGGGGCTATCAGCCACAAGCTTTGGATGTTATGCGAAGATTGAAGCGACGATGGGACCCGGCGGGGATATTGAATCCGGAAGTGTTTATTACGGGGTAAGCACAAAATAAGAGCAGAAAACAACAGTGAGTGGGGTACATATTGCGCAACACGCAATATGTACCCCACTCACTGTTGTTACCTGGTCTTCATCTATTACACAGGGCGTAACAACTGTACGTCTTCGTATTGATAGAAGTCAAGTAAACAACAAAGTTTAGCCCTTCTTGAAAAAAGAGTAGCAATAGTTATTGCAATGTGATAAAGATTAGGTTATTATTATTAGCGACACCGAAACTTCAAAACATATCAACATTTTTAATTGCTTTCTCATGAGCGTTTTTTCAGTAAAGGGTAGTACTGAAAATCACAGGCCATTGTACTATTGGACAATCGTTATTGTAGGATTGGAGTTGAGTCGTGGATTTGTCGCAAACAAAGTTGGCACAGCAGAACGCACCTTTAGTACAAGAGTTGAGTGATATCATGACCGAGGCTGAGAGCCTGGGCGTGAGTTCGGGAGTACAGAGAATTGCACTGATATGCGACCAGTATGACAGGCTTTCGCCAGATATTGCCTATCAGTTGATAGATCCGATTGGATTACAGAACGAAGTTGAGGAGGCACAGAGCCACAGGATAGAGATACTTCATATCATTCGTAACAGTGTCAGTGTGCTGCCACTTATTTTGACATGGTTCGCGCTCTTTGTAGCAACAGATGCCTACCAGAAAGATACCTATGTGGGCGATGCAGGAAAGCCTTTTCTCCA
>DATGJV010000695.1:0-4682 GCA_035295005.1 Ktedonobacteraceae bacterium
AGTTGCTCACAGCGGGCTATGCCGTGGTCACGAAAGAGTATTCGGCTGGGCGGGCAAGCCGACTGGTTCAGAGCGTGACGCAGTGGGTTGACGATCCTGACCGCCCTGGTCGACAACTGGGCTGGGTGCAGGAAGAAAGCCTGGACTATGTGCGTCCGGTCCGGCGGCTGGCGGTCCGAGCGAAAAAGAGCAACGGCCAGTGGTACACGGCCGTCTTGCTGGTTGCCGGCTTGGAACACCGGGACATCCTCACCCTGATGGGCCAACCCCTGGGAGCCGATGAGGCCACGATCATGGGAGCCTATGCCCACTTTTACGACCAGCGGGGGGGCGGCATCGAAACCAGCTTTGGCGAGGATAAAGGCGGATTGGGCATCACCAAACGCAACAAGAAACGCTTTGAAGCCCAACGCCTCTTGATGCTTTTAGGCACGCTGGCCCATAACTTGCTCATCTGGTCCCGACGCTGGCTCTGTCGGCGCATTGACCCGCACCAGGCCCTCCGCTTGCAGCAGTACGGGATCAAACGTCTGATTCGTGACCTCTATCATATCAGCGGCAAGCTCTCTTTTGAGCGGAACGGACGGCTTCGTGCCATCGCCCTTACGCCGTCCTCTTCTCTCGCCAAACTCATGCTTGTGCCACTGCAAAAACTCCTCGCTCTTGCTCACATTGCCGTTTCTTTGGACGAAACTTAGGCAACAGCTGTATCACCCCCACGGGATGCGCAACGAGGTGCATATTCGGCTGAAATGTCTCTCCAGGCTCATTGGACGCTGTCCATTTTGGAATGCGCACCTCACAATGTCCAGACAGCCTGGAGAGCATGTCCCGTAAAACCAGACGGTTATTTTTTGTCCGGCTGGTAGATCAGAGCAAGGGTTCCGGCACTGATCATCTTGCTTTCGACCAGCCGCAGCTTCGTCGGAGGCGTCCCGTCTGGGAAGAACCGCCTTCCCCTTCCCATGATGTAGGGCACAACTAAGAACCGATACTCATCGATCAGATCCGTACCCATCAGCGAGTGGACAAGCGTGGCACTGCCATCGATAATGATGTCTTTGCCTGGCTGCTGTTTCAGTTTGGTGATTTCTTCCACCACATTGCCTCTGATGATGGTGGATTCTTTCCAGGGAGCGGTTTGGAGCGTGGTCGAGACCACATATTTTTTCATGCGGTTGAGGATTGAGCCAGGAGTATCAGTTTGTGTGGACCAGCCCGGCCACAGCATTTCATAGGTGGTCCGTCCCAGCAGGTACACATCGCCTGATCTGTACTCCTCCGCAATATACTCTATCCTCCTCGCATAATCCGCAGCAGCCTCATCGGCAGGAGGCCACCAGTGATCCATCGTGTCCGCGTCAAAGACCCCATCCAGGGTCATCCACGCCTTCACCCAGAGCTTTCTCATGTTCGTTCTCCTTTCTCTTTCATTCTTCTTTCTGTTCGCCTGAAATATGGTAATCTCATTGCGCATCGCGTGGGCACCGAGGCTCTCGGAAATGGTTCGGCTTATCCGAAAAATAGTGCCTGGCAGTTATCGTTTGTATTTTTTGTACCTGCAAATAGTGAGGGCAAAACTGACAGCAAAGCCCAACAAAAAAACACAAACAATAGGAGACACAGGTGGACAATTTGATACAAGAAATAGCCCTGTGAGCTATGCGAAGAAAGTCCTATATGACGCCCATTTCTTTGTGTCATACTGTATACTTTTAGTACACTTATAGAAGGGTGAGCGATACGGTAATGGGAGACACGGTATGCAGCTTCAACATGAGCAGTCACAGGATTGGGACGGAAGCGCGGAGAGCATGGGGAACACGGAAAACTTGGAAGACCAGAATATTATACAAGCCTTGCAACGCCAGATTGACGAACTGACAGCGGATAATTTGTTGCTCGCGGAGCAGCTGGCACACAAAGATCAGCTCAATGCAATGGTTGCTCATGAACTACGCGGCCCGCTTTCACCGATCATCACCTATGCACAAATTATTGCGCGTCCAGGCCGACGCGAAGAAACCATCCAACGCGGCACCAGTATTATTATCGGCCAGGCGCAGCGATTGAATCGCATTGTACATGATCTGCTGGATGCCGCACGCCTCTCCACAGGCCAATTCACCTTGCAACGCAAACCATGCGATATCGTCGCGCTGGCAAAAGAGGTGGTAGAGCAGTTACGGCCCGTCGCCAGCCATCATACTCTTGCTATTGACCTACCCGATACCCCTGTTAGCGGCAACTGGGATAGTGAACGCTTACAACAGGCATTCGGTAATTTGCTGGACAACGCCGTCAAATATTCTGACGAGCAAACAACCGTGACAGTACGCATCCGCACGACTGACTCTCATGTGCATGTAAGCGTACACAATCAGGGAACAAGCATTCCTTTAGAGCAGATTAGTCAACTTTTCCAGCCCTTCGTGCGCTTACCAGCTACGAGCGAGCGACAGGGTTCCGGCCTCGGCCTCTATATTACCCGTTGCATTATCGAGGAACACGGCGGAAAACTCGGCATTGAACCGCATACTGAAGAAGGTCAGGGAACAACCTTCTGGTTTGAACTCCCTCTATGATATGCTGCTTGTATTTCTCCTATCTATGCCGCTGCCAGCGTGTGGGAATGTTCAATCACCTCGTGATAGCCGCGTACCAGACATTCCATCGCTTCATGCCAGGAATATTTCCGCGCCTCAATGAGGGCTGCCTGCCCCATGTCATAGCGCGGATGAGGTTCCGCGATTAATTGTGTCATGTGCTGCAAGTAAACAATAATCTGTTCCTCCTCGTCGAGAGAGTGCGTATCTAGCAACAAACCTGTGCGGCCATGTTCGACCAGATCGCATACACCTTCGGATAGCAGACCTACAACGGGCAAGCCGGAGGCCATCGCCTCCAGCACAACCTGTCCGAAGGTCTCGGTACGCGATGGGAAGGCGAAGATATCAGCAGAGGCATAAGCCGTTGCCAGCGCCTCGCCGCTCAGATACCCGGTGAATGTAACCGGCAGACCTGCTAATTCCTGCTGCACCTCTGTATAGGCTGGACCATCACCGACAATCACGAGATGACAATGGTTGTGATCCATGCGACGGTAGGTCTGCACAAGCAAACGCAGATTCTTTTCCCAGGAGACACGCCCCACGTACAATAAGATGGTCTTATCTACAGGCGGCTCGCTACCTCCAGTGCTTTCAAGCCAACGTTGGCGCAGCTCCTGGCTGCGACGCTCAGGTCGGAACAGCGTCGTATCCACGCCGCGAGGCCAGATGCGCAGGTTCGCGAAACCTTGCATCCGCAACATAGCTGCGGTAGAAAGGGAAGGGCAAAAGGTCATCGCGCACGCACTATGCATGAGGCGATTGTAGAGCCACATTGGCTTGCTCAGCAGGGAGAAACCGAAATGATTGCAGTAGGCAGCGAGGTTTGTATGGTACGATGAAACCAGAGGTTTGTTCAGCAGGCGTGCCGTTGCCAGTCCTGTCGCGCCCAGTATCACCGGGTCAACCAGGTGAACAATATCCGGGTCAAACTCATTCAGACGGCGCACAAACAGGGGACGAAAGAAATTAAACTTGAGTTCCGGGTAAAACGGCAACGGCAAACCAGCCGTCCCCACAATTTCAGCGCCCGCGTATTCCTCCATCCCGCTATCAGGACCTAGTAGCAGAGCCTGATGTCCCTTCCCTTGCAAATGTTCCAGCAACCGAGCAAGGGTGCGCGTCACACCATCCAGCTTCGGTAAAAAATTCTCAGTAATTATCGCAACCCGCATCGTCATAACCAATCAATTTTACAGAGTATGAGTTATTTCACAGCATATTGCTTCATACTATGCCATCATAGTACAGAATATGTGTCCTGGACTAAGCGTAGCGCGTTATAATTATCGAATGGTTACGTTTTCTTTAACGTGAGGTAAAATACAGGCTAAGCATATATGAAACGCCAAAAGGTACTATCATACAGCAATCAGGACGGCACACTGGTGAAGTTTTTCCCTACGGTTCGTTATACTAGATGAAAACCGAACTATTGCTCTTTTTTTCCGTCTAAGTGACTGATATATGTACAGGTATATTATAGAAAAGAGACCTTTATTCCCTTGCGGATGCACATGATGGGAGGCGCGAATGGGAAAGAAGGGGTATCAGCATTTCAGGAAGCAGGTAAATAACTGTGAAGCGTGAATTTACGCCATTTGATCATTCTCAAGGCAACGAGCAACCTCAGCCGGAACAGACGCCGATGTCTCAGGGATGGCCGCATTCACCCATGAATGTACAACCAGCCATTCCGAACGGGCCAGCCGCTCAGCCACAAGAAGGGCCGCCTCCACAGGTACCGCGTCGTCCTGCCGGTTCGGGACTGCTCTCAAATTGGAAGTCCGCTCAGCTTCAACAGGGACAACCGCCACATCCCGCCGCGAGTATTGTTGCTCCCGTACTACCACCGCAAATACAGGGGCCGATTACAGACCCATCGCACAATCAGCAAAACGTACAATCCTTTATGTCCGCGCCAGTCTCGCCACACCAGTCGGGCATCAACGCTATACCCGCGCTTTTTAATGGGCCAAACGGGGCGAATGGACACACTGTGTATCCGCAACAGGGGCCAAATAGCCAGAACGTCCCGCCGTTCCAGCCGCCGCCTCAAAGGCAAGAGCTTCA
>DATGJV010000696.1:0-6329 GCA_035295005.1 Ktedonobacteraceae bacterium
TTCGATACAGGTAGAGTTGTCAAGAACGGCTGCGTGACTAATCTTTCGGACGAAATCGTCGCCGCATATAACGCGCCATTTCCCGATGATCGCTATACTGCCGGTGCAAGGCAATTTCCCTTGCTTGTTCCAACTACACCCGATGATCCAGCTTCAGAAGCTAACCGTAGAGCATGGGAAGTGTTGACTCGTTGGGAAAAACCGTTTCTCACCTCGTTTAGCGACTCAGACCCGATCACAAATGGCGGAGACCGCATATTCCAGCGTCTGATACCAGGCGCACAGAGTCAACCTCATACCACGATACGGGGCGCCGGTCATTTCTTGCAAGAAGATAAGGGTGAAGAACTTGCCGGAGTCGTAGTCAAATTTTTACAAGGCGTCTGATTCCTGGTTTGCGTTCACATTGGAATGGTCTCTTTGGAACGAGAGCGTCCGCGCATCTCGCGATCAGAGGACGTGATTGCTCGGAACGTGCGCTCCAGCCTTCTAGAAATGGCCCCACCCATTGTATGCCGTCGTATCCAGGACAGCGAACCAATCGAAATCGGTGAAGCTTTGGGCGTTGAGTGGTTCATAGCTCCTGTTCTTCTGACTGCCAGAGCGAATCGGAAGTGCCGCAATTTCCTCTGTAGGAAGCCCTTGTCCTTGATGGGTGGGAATGAATCGCACCGGTCCGGGAGCGGATGTGAACCGCGCCTCAAGCGTCCCGGCTTCTGGCTGGCCGATCTCGTTGGCTGGCGAGGAGACTACGGCTGAGCCGATGACAGCATAGCGGCAACCGAACAGTTCATGAAGATGCGCTCCAACGGGCCACCAGATCACCGTCTCATTCCCCCATTGCCATTGTATCTTTCCACGCTTGAGATGGCTATTGTGGGCAAAAACCAGGACGCTGCCTCGACCCTGTTCACGGGAGACGATATACGCCAGATTCTCTGCCATCATGGCGTCGCGTATGTTGAGCAGTCTCTCGTAGCGTTTCGCGGACGGCTGCGCTAACGCCGCATGAAAGTGTAAGAGTTGTCGTGCCACTACAGCATAGTGGACGGCTTCCCGATAGCGGCTCTCGTCGCTCTTCGCAACCAATTCGGGACGGCGCACACGCAGCTCTGCAATCAGCTCCTCGGTCTCGATCCGCAATGCGGTTGCCTCCGGTGATCGACCTATCGCCTGCGTTGGGTCGAGCGCGGAAGCCGGATTCTCCCAGGAAGAGTCTAATCCTAGCAGCGGTTCAATGCGATTCCGATACTCCTGGCCGAGGGCCTCATCAACTGAGCTGAGGTAATCAAGCGCAACGTGGAGCGTCTGGCGGGGACTATCTGCGGCCATATCGGTCGGGCTATCGAAACCATAGAACTGGATTTTCCTCGGGTGCGCTGGATCAGCATTGTAGTGGCTCATCCACTCGACCAGTTCTCGATTCGCTTCGAACGTTCCAAAACCGTGGCTCCATCCAGTATCCTGCACTGCCTCATAGGATGCCGGACCGCGACCAAGCACGTAGTCGTTGATGATTGGTCCTCGGGGAAAACTGCTCTCAACGGCAATAGCGCTGTAGCCATGAGCTTCTACAAGGCGTTGGAAGAGGTGGTTGCGCAGGACAAGCAGCTCTTCCCCTCCATGGAGTGCTTCTCCAAAGCCAAGCAATGCGACCGCATCGCCAGATGAGCCGATCACCGTATCCACGGCGGCGATGAAGTCCGGGCGAGAATCGAGCGAGCATGGGATCGCCTCGTGTGCAATCCAGTCGTCGGGTGTTGCATATACTCTTGCTGCGTGCATCATGTGTCTAACCTCCATTGTCTTCACTGTAATATTCGTCCAATGAGAAATCTCCTCCTTCTGCTGCTTCTATCCCCCATGCGCTCGTCTATCGTTGAGAGCATGGGAGCCTGGACAAGTGAGAATACTCTCCAGGCTTCCGCAGATCTCGCAGAAGGTTGCATGCATGCATCTCCGATCCAGGCTGGCCAGGCTTTTTCTGGATCACGTCTTTATGGTACAACACAGATGCAATATTAGAGGGTTGAAAGAGAGCCAGGAGCGTGTGTATGGACAGAAATGGATCAGAGCAGGCTCAATACGCCTGGATTTCTGTGATAGAACGAGGAGGGTATCGCAAAAAGCCTCAACTTCGAACCTGGGAGTTTTACATGAAGCCTGGCAACACTTGACGCACTATCGAGTCTTCCCAGGGATGCTGGAATGAGCACCGAGCCGGGTGCGCAACTATGAAGCCTTTGCTCTGCTGCCACCAGTTTCTCGCAGCAAGAGCGGCTACCATCTCTATGCACAACAGCATCTTGCTGCACCCAAAACTGCTTCATGTTGGGATCTACAGTCTGAGGTATCCGGGTCAATTTTTATCGCAGCGGGTACTTGCAATATGTGTTAACACTCATGTGAGTCGATGTCCAACGCGAAATACAGTCCAGCCGGGCCAGCGCCGACGATACCTATCTTCATAAACGTCCATCCATCCAGGACCAATCCATGATGCTATGAAGCAACAGGTTACCCCTGAAACGCGCCTTGCCATCCTCTGGATTAAAGATATCTGGTATCAACTTCCTACTTATCGCAACGAAGTGTATAGTACCGATATTTACGACGCAGTACTACAGCACGGCGTGCGTACTCCACGTGAGTTTGACAGATATCTTGTTGAGCGTGGCAAACCTGCGCGTAGTCGTTGAGTCAGGGCTTTACCAGGCTCAAAATCATAAAGAACGGAAACTGATACCCAACTGGAATTAAGGTGTCATTCCGCCGTTTAAAGCTCCCTTCAGGCGTTGGAATATCTATGAGACGCTGGAGTTGCAATCCTGCCGCAAAGCAAGCGTCCAGGTATTCCTGTAATGTGTGTTGGTAGAAGTGGACCTTCACACCCGCTTCGGCCATACCCCGATATGAATACATCTTGCCGCTATCAAAGTAATCGGTAACATGACCGCGCACGACGAAGGAATACGGGTTATTCATCGAGATTACCAGTCGTCCTCCCGGTTTAGCAACCGATCCCAACGTCGTAAGGAAACCGCGATAGTCGTACACGTCATTGAGAACAAAACGGCTCACTATCAGGTCAAAGTGGGATGTATAGTCTGGCTGTGGTTGACAGAGATTCGCCACCTGATACGTGATCTTCCCTTCCGGGTCTTTGGCACGGGCAATCTCAATCAAGTTTGCCGCAATATCTATTCCTGTCACGTCCGCGCCAAGACGAGCAAGGATACGGGCAAGATAGCCCTCACCACAACCAGCATCTAACGTGGTAAGCCTGGTAACATCGCCGAGCAACTTCAGAAATGTCGGCATAATCGGTTCACGTTCAACCCCCGCTTTTTCCAGACCTGTAACCAGGTTGGCATACTGGGGAGCAAAGTCATCGTATATATCAATCTTGTTTTCCATGTTATGCGCTCTCTTTTCTCATGCTACAAAAGGAAGGGTATAAAAAACATTGTATCACGGGCACTTCCTGAAATTCATGATGTGCTTATAGCTATCCTCAACATATGCAATGTGGTAGTATTGAGATGAAAAAAGAGTACCATGGAGTTATTGAAGCTGTGAACACACGTGTTCCCGTCATGTTCATTACCGGCCCCGTCGGGGCTGGAAAGACAACCGTCGCAGCAGGAGTTTCAGAATTGCTTGAAAGCGCAGGAATAGCCCATGCCTTCGTGGACATTGATAGTCTGCGCTGGTATTACCCC
This sequence comes from Ktedonobacteraceae bacterium, assembly GCA_035295005.1. Lineage (GTDB taxonomy): Bacteria > Chloroflexota > Ktedonobacteria > Ktedonobacterales > Ktedonobacteraceae > DATGJV01. Next base: position 3,723 of record DATGJV010000696.1, read on the forward strand.
AGCCCTGCCCATGATCGCTTCCGAACGGAACTCGCCATGAAGAATCTGGCCGCAGTCTGGGCTAATTTTCAAGCTGCCGGAATACCACGCCTTGTTCTCGCCGACGTGCTGGAATCACGGGAGGACCTGGTGCAATACAGAACAGCGGTTGCCGGAGCAGATATTCTCGTAGTGAGGCTGCAAGCCGCGCTAGCTACTCTCCTGACACGCCTACGCATCAGAGAAATTGGCACCGGACTTGATTGGCATCTCCGTCGCGCCGCCGTGTTATCACAGCAGATGGACCGCGACAAAGTCGAGGACATACTGGTAGATACGGATGGCAAGTCCGTGGCAGCCGTTGCCCGCGAGATTTTGACCCGCAGCAAGTGGGTCGGCAAACCCGATGTATCATGAAAAAAACCGCCTGATTTTTCACACAATCGGGAGGTTTACGTAAAAGGGCTCAAACGTCGTAACTAGACACCCATCGAACGTCCAATGATCTCCTTCATAATCTCGTTGGTACCAGCGTAGATACTCTGCACACGGGCGTCCAGATAGAGGCGCGCAATCGGGTATTCCATCATATAGCCATAGCCGCCGTGCAACTGCACGCACTGGTCAACCACTCTTTTTTGCAGGTCGGAAGTCCACCATTTCGCCATGGCCGCCGTCTCAGCCGAGAGATTCCCCGCGTTCAATTCCTCGATGCAGCGATCAACGAAGACCCGCGCAATCTCTGTCTCCGTCTTCATCTCAGCGAGCTTGAAGCGAGAGTTCTGGAAACTGCCGATTGGTTTCCCAAAAGCTGTGCGTTCTTTACAATACTCCAGCGTGATTTCCAGCGCCGTTTCACAGGCCGCGACCGCCGAAATGCCCACGTTTAATCGCTCTTTCGCAAGCTGGCGCATCAAGTAATAGAAGCCCTGTCCTTCTTCACCGAGCAAGTTACTGACAGGCACTACCGCATCCTCAAAATACAACTCCGCCGTATCCTGTGCCTTCAATCCCATCTTTTCAAGTTTTCGTCCCCGCTTGAACCCATCCATGCCGCGTTCCACTACCAGCAGACTGATGCCTTTATGCCGCATTGCTGGATCGGTTTTTGCCACAACGATTACCACGTCGCTCAATATGCCGTTCGTGATAAATGTCTTCTGCCCATTGAGGATATACGAGTTCCCCTGCCGAATAGCAGTGGTGCTGACGGCTGCAAGGTCACTGCCGGTATTTGGCTCGGTCATGGCAATGGCCGTAATCAACTTGCCCGCACACATGCCGGGGAGCCAGCGCCGCTTTTGCTCTTCGTTTGCATAGGCCAGAAAGTACGGAATGACGATATCATTATGGAGGCCAATCCCTGCACCAACGCTCGTTGCTCCGGCTCGTGTCGTCTCTTCAGCGATAATCGCGCTATAGCCAAAATCATCTACGCCAGCGCCGCCATATTCTTCCGGCACATTCAGCCCTAAAAAGCCCTGTTGCCCGGCTTTCAACCACAATTCACGGGAAACAATGCCATCTTTCTCCCACTGTTCGTTATATGGGACGATCTCCTTCTCAACAAAATGCCGGAAGGTGTCACGAAACATGTGATGCTCTTCGGCGAATATAGTTCTTTCCATGTATTGTGCCTCCTGGTGTTTGTACAATCCTGTATACAGCTTATCACATGAACTCAGTCCATCCAACATTCCCATACAGTTGCCATTATCTCATCAGGCTTGCTATACTTCCACCAGAACATCGAAATATTAGAAGTTTAGTGAGGAGTCCGATTGTGAAAGTGCTGGTAACGGGGGCCGCAGGGTTTCTTGGTGGTCATCTAGTAGATATGCTGGTAGAGCGTGGCGACGAAGTGAGGGCGCTGGTGCGCCCGGTGGAAGATACGAGCCATTTGCACACACTGCATAGTGTCGAGATAATGCAAGGGGATTTGACTGATAGCGCGTCGTTGAAACGAGCGGTACAGGGCATGCAATGTGTGTATAATGTCGCCGCAAAAACGGGGCCGTGGGGATTAGAGGATGTGTACCGGGCCGTGAACGTGCAGGGGCTGGCAGTTCTGATTCACGCCGCAATGGAGGCCGGTGTACAGCGTATCGTGCATACGAGTTCAATTACCATCTATGGGCATCACCTGCGTGGTATTGTGACCGAGGACGACACATTTCATGCCGAGGATAATCCCTATAGCCGTACAAAAATTGCCGGTGAGAAATTAATCGCCAATCTCGTCAAAGACGAGGGAGCCCCAGTAGTCATCGTGCGGCCCGGTTGGATATATGGCACCCGCGATCTGGCGAGTTTTGGTCGCTTTGTTTCGCTGGTCGAATCGGGCAAGGGCTTTATCATCGGCTCAGGGAAGAACATCGTACCGGTAGTCTATGTACGCGATGTGGCGCAAGGATTGATTAAGGCCGGGGAAGCGGGTGATACTGCCATCGGGCAAGCCTACACGATTGCTGATGACCGGCGCGTGACACAGGCTCAGTATCTGAATACGATTGCCGATTGTTTACGGGTGCCGCACGTCTCGCTCCATCTCCCATATTCAGCTCTCTATACAGGCGCACGTGCGGCTGAATTGGCATGGCAAGCTATGGGACGACGTAATGCCGCGCC
>DATGJV010000697.1:0-4485 GCA_035295005.1 Ktedonobacteraceae bacterium
AGCTCAGCGCGTTCACATTCAAACGCCGTCCGGTGCCATTGCCGGGGTCATCGGCTCCAAGGCCATCCATTTACAGAGCGACGATGAACGCGGCAAAAAACCAGCTATCAAGGAGATGTGGTTCGATATTGGCGCTACCAGCCGCGAAGAGGCACAGCAACTTGTTCCCATTGGCAGCGTTGCCACCCGCGTCACGCAACTTGAGCCATTGCGCGGTGACCTCGTAGTTTCGCGTGCTTTAGATAATAAATCCGGCATATTTACTGTCGTCGAGGCGATGCGCCGTCTGCACGAACAGCGCAGTCAATTACACGCGGGTGTCTATTTTGTCTCAGCGGTGCAAGAAGAGGTTGGCTTGCGTGGAGCGCGTACCAGCGCCTACAGCGTAGACCCGCAGATAGCAATTGTCGTTGACGCTGGCTTCACCTCAGATCATCCTGGCACCTCGAAGCAAGACATTGGTGAGGTGAAGCTCAACGGAGGGCCAATCATCTCAATTAGTGGTTTTATCAATCCTCGCGTCTATGATATGCTCGTCAAAGTTACTACTGAGGCGGGCTTTGCCTACCAGATTGACGTATTACCAGGATCAACTGGAACTGATACAGATGCTATTCAAGTTGCTCGCGGTGGTGTCGCCACTGGCTTGCTCAGCATTCCCAGCCGTTACATGCACACAGGCTCCGAAATCGTTTCGTTGAAGGATATTGACCAGACCGCCGAAGTAATAGCCCGTTTCGTCCTCGCGCTTGATGAGCAGACGAACCTGATTCCTTAACAAGGTTTATGGCTGGATAAAAATGCCCCAGGCTTCGCCTGGGGCATTTTTATCCAGCCATAAACCTTGTTACTCTATATCCCCCACCCACAGCCTCTGCATTTCTGCGCTCGTTTCAAGCAAATTTGCCAGTGTGCCTTCCGCTTCGACGTGACCATCCTTGAGAACGAGAATGTGGTCAGCACGCTGCAAGACGGCGCGACGGTGCGTAACGACGAGACAGGTGCAGTCGCGGCGGGTGAACAGGCGCTCCCACAATTGTTGCTCGGTCTCCACGTCGAGCGCACTGGAAAGGTCGTCGAAAACGAGTAGTTCGGCCTCGCGTACCAGCATACGAGCGGCGGCGGTACGTTGGGCCTGTCCGCCGGAGAGCTTGATGCCGCGCACACCGATGATCGTTTGCAGTTCGTCTTCCAGCGAGGCAACGTCGCGCTCCATCACCGCTGTATGGATGGCGGATTGCAGGTCCACAGTTTCTGGCGATAGACCCAGTAAAATGTTCTCTTCTAATGTGTCGCTGAAGAGGTGTGGCACCTGTGGCGTGTAGGCGCTATGGGGTGGTACGAAGAAGGTAGCGGGTGAGGCCACAGTTTCTCCATTCCAATAAATTTCGCCACTGTCCACAGGCAACAAACCCAGCAAGACGCGCAAGAGCGTCGTTTTTCCTGATGCCACACGCCCTGTAATGACGGCCAATGATCCTTTTTGCACATGTAGCGAGATATGCTCGATGCCGCGCCCGGTATCGGAATAACGATAAGTCAGGTCTGATGCCGCCAGGCAATCGAAGGATGGGTTCCAAATTGCAGCCTCTGGCGAGGCTGCAATTTGGAACCCATCCTTCGATTGCCTGGCGGCATCAAGATACCCTGAATGTGAGGCGACGAGTATTTCTTCGGGCGCACCTTGCAGCAGCATGGTCAGGCGTTGCTGCGACACTTTTGTCTGCGTGTACAGGGCGAGCAGGTAGCCAAAGGTTTGTACAAAATCGGTGACGGTGGACAGATAGTAGATAAATAGGGCGAGGTCACCAATGCCGATATGATTGGAACGGGCGGTGAGCGCAACAATGACGAGAATGAGACCCGTTCCGATGCCGACAGCGTTGCCGAAGACGGAGTTGAGCAGACTGGTGAGGACGCGGTCGCGCAGCATCATGGTGCGACGATGGGCATTCAGCTTATCGAAATGGGCGACGACAGAGGGTTCCGCGCCCGCGACCTGAATAGACTGTACCGCGCTGAAGATTTCGCCGATGGCGCTGGTTAATGCCCCTGTAGCATCTCTACTGGCTTTACGGTAGGTTTCCAGCCGTTTTTTCATGGTTTGTGCCACCACAACAACGCAGGTGAGCGGAAAGAAGACCAGTAAGGTAATCTCCACGTTGACACGCAACAGGATAATAAAGGCGGTGATGGCAAAAAGCAACAGGGCAATAGCATCGGCGATGTATTCAAGCATGTTCATAAGAATCGCGGGGTCGTCGCGGAAACGATTGAGTACATCGCCGGGCGATGTAGGAATGGCTTTTGCCCCTGGTCTGCGCAAGATATGTTGCAACAGGTTGCGCTGCAAGGACGCAACAATGGTAAAACTCGATGCGACGTAGGCTTGCAGACCTGTATATGAGATGACGGCTCGTACCAGCGCCGCGATTACCTGCAAAAGAATCAGCACCCATATTTCGAGGCTCAAATGAGGTTGAGTGGGTAGTATATTAAACAGGGCTTGCGTGATAAGGCCGAAAACCAACCGCCCCATGAAGAATGCCGTCGAATAAAAGACGACATAGCAATAGACCCAGGGGCGGAAGCGTATTAAGCGCCAGAGAAATGTGGTAGTTTTCATGCCAGCACCTCCTCTAACCCTGTTTGCAACAGGTGGGCGAAATGGGTAGTCGGGTCGCTTGCCAGCAACTCGCGATTGCCATACTCCAGGATGTGTCCATTTTCGATAAGCAGGATATCATCGGCACGCTGGATGGTAGCGAGGCGGTGCGCAATGACGATAGCCGTGCGCCCGGCAAAAAGCTTGTTGATAGCGTGTTCGATGCGATTTTCCGTGGCGGGATCGAGGCGTGAAGAGGCCTCATCGAGAATAATCAGACCGGGATCGGTCAGGAGGACTCTTGTGAAAGCCAGCAACTGTGCCTCTCCGGCGGAGATACCTGCGCCATCCGAACCAAGCATGGTATCCAGCCCATCCGGTAATAACGAAAACCATGGAGTTAAACCGGCATCATGGATGGCAGCCCGTATTTGTTCGTCGGCAATAGTGCTATTGAAAAATGTCAGATTGTCGCGGACAGAGGCGTGAAAAATCTGTACATCCTGCGTGACCATGCCAATGCGTCGCCGCACACGCTGAAGGGGCATGCCATTCACCGGCACGTCTCCTGTGCGAATCTCACCCGACTGCGGGTCGTAGAGGCGAAAGAGCAAACGAGCCAGCGTCGTTTTGCCGCTGCCAGTGCGTCCCAGCACGCCTAATACTTTTCCTGGTTGTACAGCAAACGACAGGTTGTGAATGACCGGAATGTCTTCGACGTAGCCAAAAGAAACATGCTCGAATGCGACCGAGAGCGGCCCTGATGGCAATTCCGCTTCCTCTGTCGCTCCGATATTGTCTAATTTGGAAGAGATTTTAAACAGTTCCTCTATGCGCTGCATACAGGCTTCCGCCGCCTGCATATCCTGCAACTGCGTCTGTATCTGCCGGATGGGTTGCGAGAGCAGACTGATATAGGCACCGATGAGATAGACGGTGCCGATAGAGGCAAGTTCCTGGCTCCATAAATACGCTCCCAGCGCGAAACCAAGTGCGTTGGCGCAAACAAAAAGACACATGACAACAACCCACATTGTTCCACCTGCCATCTGTGCTTTGCCATAAATTGGTCGCCAGCGTCGCAGAAGGCGGTCGAGTGAGTACATTACGTAGCCAGTTGCGCCGTTGGCTCGCACGTCTTCCGTTCCCGCTAGATGCTCGCCCAGAAAGCCGAAGAAGGTTGCCGACATCTGGCGTTGCTCGCGCTGCAACGGGACAGCACGATTGCGCAGGTACATGAGCAACAAAAACGTACCAATGGAAAAGAGCATCAGAGCAAGCCCCACGCGCCAGTCTATACGCCAGAGCAAGAAAAGGACAGCGATGACGAGCAGCAAGCTGGTGAGCAGACTGATGGCGAACTGCGAGAAAAAGTTTGAGAGAGCATCCACGTCGCCGTCAATGCGCTCGATCATCTCGCCGGGCGTGCGTGCTTTGTGAAACGACATATCCAGCGAGAGGCAATGTGCCAGCAGGTCGGTGCGCAACTGATTGGTGGCGGTCCACGCGATGTACTGGCTCAAATAGGTCTGTACTACCATAACTCCTTGATTCGCCAGCGCGACGAGAATAAAGAGCAGACCCGCAAGCAACAGAGTTATAGTTGCACCACCGGCAAGGGCGGTATCAATGAAATAGGCCAGTATCTGCGGGTCGAGCAATTGCAGAGCGATGCCACAGAGCAACACTATTGCTAATAGTGTCGTTCTCAGCTTGAGCGGGCGCAAGTATTTGGACAACAACAAAATATAGCGTTTGATTGGAAGTTTCATCGCGACTCCTTGATAAAAGAAGGCATGTTAAACACGGGGTACACATATACATACGCGATAAGTCACAACGGGTAAGCATTATATCACGTCAGGCAGGAAATATTCAAA
>DATGJV010000698.1:0-5578 GCA_035295005.1 Ktedonobacteraceae bacterium
ATAATACATCTGGTGCCGTACAAACGTTGATTGAACACTGGGATGGTACGCAATGGACTATCGTGACCAGCCCGAATCCTCCTGGCTCGCAGGTACCTGTCAATGGCCTGATGTCAGTAGCAACTGTCTCTCCCAGTGATGTCTGGGCTGTCGGCTATCGCCAGAACGCAAAAGGCACGCTGCGCACACTCTCAGAGCATTGGGATGGTACAACGTGGTCAGCAGTTACCAGCCCGAATCGGGGAACTGGTGAGAACCAGCTCAGAGGAATCGCTCACGTTCCCGGCACCAATAAGGTCGTCGCCGTTGGGTATTCCTATGCGCCGGACTTCAGCTATACCCATACCCTCATCATGACTATGTGTTAACAACTGTCTATCAGAAAGACTCCCGTCAAAAATTGTCCAGTGCAATGGCTGACGGGGCTTTCTGATAAACAAGCATTGAAAATACCCCTTTCAGCAGGTATACTCTATCTAGCGCACTCTTCCGTTTTGAACACCTACCAACTGAGCTATCTCGCGTTTTCCCGAAAGGAGCAGACTCATGTCGGTTACTAACAATCCCCAGCGCGAATACGGCGATCAAACCTTGCAACAATTTGGCTACCGGCAGGAATTCCGTCGCGAACTCAAGCGTTTCGCCTCGTTTGCTATCGGGTTTTCCTTCATTTCCATTACGACCGGGATCTTCACTACGTATGGCTCTGTGCTGAACTGGGGCGGGCCGTTAGGAATCTGGACATGGCCCATTGTCATTGTTGGTCAACTTTTCGTGTCGCTTGTCTTTGCTGCACTGGCATCACGTTTACCTCTGGCCGGTTATTCGTATCAATGGATTTCACGTTTGGCGAATCCAAAAATCGGTTGGCTTGTCGGGTGGATTACCTTCACCTTCCTGATTGTAGACGTGGTAGCGGTAGACTATGCGATTGCGCAGGCGGTCTTGCCGAGACTCTTCAATTACACGGAAACCGCGCAAAATGCGTGGATAGCAACAGGCGTTGTCGTGGTGATACAGATGTTGCTGATCATTTTCTCTACTTTGTGGTCGGCGCGTATCAATAGCACTGCTGTTGGTACCGAAGTTGTCGGCATCGTTGGCCTGACGCTCTTGTTGATCATCGTTGGCATTGCACGAGGAATTCTGCATCCAGACCATCTTTTCAGCATGGGAACCATTTCGGCAACCAACTATTTCTCGCCCGGTACGTGGAACTCGACTGGCCCATTTATGCTCTCATTCCTGCTCGGAGCCTTCACCATCGTCGGCTTTGAGGCTGCCGCCAATATGGCGGAGGAGACTCAGGATGCGCATCGAGTAGTTCCGACTGCTATGTGGTCATCCGTTGCACTCAGTGGCATTGTCGGTTTCATTTTTCTCATTGCACTGAATCTTGCTTCCGGTGCTGTCCAGTCTTCGTCAATTGTATCAGATGTATCGTTGAAGGGTTCGGCTACTCCTGTTGCCGATATAGTCACCAACACACTGGGTTCCGTGGTCGGCGACATTTTCCTGGTACTGGTCACGTTCTCCATTTTTGCCTGTGGTCTCGTCATTTTCATTACGCTGACACGCCTCACCTGGGCAATGTCACGCGACCAGCGTTTCCCTGGGTTTCAACTATTCAGCCGTGTCAATGCAGGGACAAGCACACCCGTAGCAGCAACCATCCTTTCTGGCATTCTGATTGAAGTTGTGCTTGCTGTTTTTGTGGGACTTGCGCTCTTCGCCAATCAAGCCAGCCCATTAGCATACCTGTTCTCGGCTGCAACACTGCTGCCCGCGATCATTTACCTCGCCACGGTCATCCTCTATATCTGGGCGCGGCGTAAGTTGCCCCGGATGCAAGGTTTTAGTCTGGGAGCATTCGAGTGGCCTGTCATTATTCTCTCCGTTGTCTGGCTCCTTTTTGAGTTAGCCATATTCCGCGACGCCCAGTTCGCTACCCCCTGGCTCTACTCGCTCATCATGTTCGCCATTGGCCTGATTTACTTCGTGTGGATGTTGGTTACGCGCCCAGAAGTACTGAGAACGCCTCCGCAAGTTGAGGTGACGGTGCTGGAGCCAGATACATCCGAGGCAAGTTAACAAGACCGGTATCACCCAGCAAAAGGTGCAGCCAGCTGCACCTTTTGCTGGGTGATACCGGTCTTGTTAAGAAACGCTCACAGTCGCGGGTGCTTGAACCAGCTCCAATATCATACGCATGCCATACTTCGGACGCAAAGTCACCCGCGGTTTTGGCACAACCCGGAAACCCGGTACAAGACGAGGAGCGTAACGTTGCAGGATAGTTGCCAGCAGCAATTTCGTTTCCATCTCGGCAAAAGGCATGCCGATACAGATGCGCGAACCCCCGCCGAAGGGGAAGTATGCCCATTGCGGCACTTTTTGACTACTGGCCGGGTCCCAACGCTCTGGACGGAATACTTCCGGGTCACCCCAGATGTTGGGCAGGTTGTGTGTCACCCACTGGCTAATCATACCGATGGTGCCAGCCGGAAAATGGTAGCCATCCAGTTCAAAATCGTTCACCGCTCGTCTCCCCTGTACCCACGCGGGCGGTAAGATGCGCCATGACTCGTTGATGACCCATTCAAGGTATGGCAGATTGGGCAGGTCGGCCACCGTTGGGCTGCGCCCCGCCAGCACCGTCTGTAGCTCATTCAGGAGTTTGTCTCGTTTGTCAGGATGTTGAGAAAGCTGGTAAAATGTCCAGCTCAGCGTATTTTGCGCCGTCTCGTGTCCTGCAGCGACAAACGTCAGTACATGGTCATGTACCTGTTTATCGGTTAGTGTATCGCCCTCTTCCTGTGCATGCAGCAGCATTGAGAGAACATCGCCCATGTCGCGCCCGTCTTTCCGTCGTTCCGCAATCAGGCTATATACAAACTCATCAAGCGTGCGTTTCCCGGCCACTACTTTGCCATATTTTGTAAATGGGAGATTCAAGCGCAACAGGCGGCGCGAAGTTAGCGAACGCCCGTTGTTAATGACAGCATTGAATGCTGCACCAAGTTCAGTGATGAGCGGTGGCGAGTCAATGTTGAAAAGTGATCTGGCAATAATGCTCAGCGTCAATTGTTGCATGGCCTGTGCAATATTGATGGTTGTACCCGGTCGCCACTGGTCCAGCATCTCTTCTGTGGATTGCACCATGATATCAGCGTAGCCCTCCACGCGACGTTTGTGGAAGGCGGGCTGCACGAGACGGCGCTGCTGGCGATGAAGCTCCCCATCAATGGTTAGCAGACCATCGCCAAGCAGGTAGCGCAAGTTGGCTCCGCCGCCACGATTGGGTTTCACGAAGTTGCGCTGGTTCTCAGTCAAAATGTAGCGCACATGTTCCGGTCGGAAGAACAACACGAGCGGCTGTTTGCCGATATGTATTGTCGCCATGCGCCCATATGTTTGTTGCGTCTCTCGAATGAAACGCAACGGGTCGCGTTGAAATTGTAACGCATTGCCCATTACAGGCAGACCCTTTGGCCCTGGTGGAAGCGTAGTTGTATGCTCCATAGCGATGTTTACCTTATCCATACATACTATTCAGGACGATGTTTTCTCTTACTATTCCTTCAGTAGTTGTTCGGGCAGACCATGACGTAAAAGCAACAAGAGTTGGTCGGCCATCTCATCCGGCCCCGGCTCGTCTTGCTCTGACCACCATAGGATGCCCTGTGCGATCATGCTGGCGATGAAATGTGCCAGCAGTGGGACGTTATACTCGGCGAGGTCTCCTCTTGCTCTCCCAACTTCTAATGCCATTGACAACCCCGATGCTATCTGCTCTTTTAACCGGAACTTTCGTGTATGCGTGAATTGTGTTGTTAGAGCAAGCTGGATAAGGTCACGTTGCGCATACGTCTGCTGGAAAAGCACACGGATGAGTACCGGTATCACCGGTTCGTCAACATGCTGGTACACCGCATTACGCACATGTTCGCGTATCTCGCTCGTCCCTTCTTCGAGAAGCGTTTGAAATGCATCATCTTTATCGCGAAAATGCAAGTAAAAGGTTCCCACGCCGACATCCGCAACCTGTGTAATTTCGGCAATACTTGCCTCGTGGAAGCCTCGCTCCACGAACACCTGTCGTGCAGCTGCTAAAAGTTCGGCACGAGTACGCGCCCGTCTGCGTGTCCCTCGTTTTTGCTCATCCTGCTTGTCTGAAAGTGAATCTTTATTCATAAGTGAATGATAATTCATATTTTGGAAAATGTCAAGGGGGAGGAAAATATCATACGAAAGATACGTAAAAGTCACAACATGGCTTTTACATATCTTCCGTATGGTATCATGGTGCGTATAATGAGTATAATGAAGTAATTGGCAACGCTCACTATACAGCCAGTGCAGGAGGCAGTCATTTCATGAAGCGACCACATTTATCGCATAGCGAAAAGGCCAGGAGAATCGTATTCGCCCTCGTGCTTCTTCCTGCGTTGTTGGGTGTGAGTTTACTTTTCGGTTTTACTTACAACTTTACCCAACCGGAGCTTACTGATTACGTTAATCCCTTCATTGGTACTGCTCCCGGTGGTAGTAAGTTCGGTTTCACGGGTGATAGCGGGGATGTTTTTCCTGGCGCAACCTATCCGGCGGGTATGCTGCAATGGAGTCCCGATACAACCTCAAACATCCCCGGTGGCTATAACTACCTTGATTCCACCATCAAGGGTTTCAGCCTCACCCATTTTAGCGGGCGTGGCTGTACTGCCTATCAAGACATTCCGTTCATGCCTTCTATTGGCTTGCCCACCGTTTCTCCGGCAACCCATAGTTCGCTCTATCAATCGCGCTTCTCACACAATTCCGAGGATGCCCATCCTGGCTACTATCGTGTTCACCTGGATACGTCCAATGTTGACGTGGAACTGAGCGTAACCGCACGTACAGGCATAGCACGCTTTACCTATCCCGCTTCGAGGGCAGCAACAATGCTCATCAACGCGGGCGGCAGTATCAATGGCAATAGCAATGCCGCTGTGACGATTGTTCCAGGCAATCGCGAGGTGACTGGCTTCGCTACCAGCACGATTGGTTGTGGCAATAACCACTACAGGCTCTACTTCGCAGCACAGTTTGACCGTTCCTTTACGAATTATGGAACCTGGAACAAAACTGCTGTCAACTCAGGTTCGACGACCAGCACAAGTGCGCACGCTGGCGCGTATGTGTCTTTTGACACAACTTCTAACACCGTCGTTCAGGTGAAAGTAGGCATCTCCTTTGTGAGCATCGCAAACGCAGAGGCCGATCTGGCGGCTGAGCAGTCGGGTTTCAATTTCATCTCTGTTCGCCAGCATGCCGATACTGCCTGGCATAGTCGTCTGGGGAGTATCGTTGTACAGGGTGGTTCGTCGGCTGAGAAGACCATATTTTACACGGCGCTCTACCATGCGTCCATTCATCCGAATATTTTCAGCGACGACAACAGGCAATATATTGGCTTTGACGGTAAGGTGCATACGCTGGCGAAGAGCCAACACGCGCAGTATGAGAATATCGCCGGCTGGGATCAATATCGTTCACTGTTCCCCTTGCTGGCAACGCTCTTCCCCATTGAAGCAAG
>DATGJV010000699.1:0-2483 GCA_035295005.1 Ktedonobacteraceae bacterium
CATCGCCGGGTGCCACAAATGTTCCTGGAACATTTTGCGGGTCAATGTAACTGAACGTCACCTGTCCCTGGGGGAAATTACTGCCTTTCAGCGTCAATATCACTCCCAGAGGACCAGCCGACAAATTCAGCGATAGTTGCGCTTTCGCTGCGGCAAAAGATGTGGGTGAGAGAATTAAAACATTCGAGCAGAATACCATCATGCCCAATAGCATCAGGCAAAAGATTATCGCAAATCGTTGGCGGCACATACTGAGTCCCTATCACTGATACCTGTTGAGTTGCCATGAGATACAAGAGAACAACAATCGCTCTTTCAATGTATCTATGGCAAATAAACGTTAAGTACCATGATGTTTCCCCGAATTATGCCCTGATTGGCTATTTTGTTACTGTATATGAGCCGCTAAGGACTGGTAAGTGGAATCCCCCACACAACATTCGCCACAATCTGCATCTCCAACATGCCATCACCATGGGATTCAAGCAGTATCTCTCTCGCTTCCCGATCAAATCCCTCTGCCTGCTCAGGTGTCATTCGCTCTCTTGAGAAACCGTTTCGCGAATGATATGACTCAATGCAGTCGTCAACGGACTGCACAAAGGGAACTGGTGAAGTCGTCTTTTCACCAGCTTTTTTGAACAGCCCGTGGCGCTCCCATGCTTCAATCATGTCGAAAGGGTAATAGTCTTTATTTGTTGAGTACCGTGGAATAAGCTCGCTCAGGATAGCAACCCAGGAATCAGGTAGATAATCATGCTGGACAATTGCCAGATATCCTCCCGGCGTCAGTACGTTATGAAAACGTGGCAACACTGTATTCCAGTCCATCCAGTGCAAGCTTTCACCTGCTGTTACCAGCGCATAGGGTGGATAAAGCTCAACTTCCTCCACTGGCCCAAACAGCCAGTGGAGACGAGGGTTATCCCCATTGGGAAGTGTTTTGCCCATTTCAATCATATTGCGCGAAAAATCTACCGCATCAATCTCCTCAACGCAATCTATAAAATTTCGTGCAATGTAGCCTGTACCACAGCCAACATCAAGCACACGACGAGGCTCATTGTGAATAAGTCCTGCAAGAATATCGAACACTTCATCAGGATACGGAGGACGGTGATGATACGCCTCCACGATACTACGATCTTGAAACTGTTTCCCATATTCGGATGCGAGGTGTTTTGGTTTTTGTAGCATCTTTGCCCGGCTCCTCTGTCTTACTCAATTACGACAACCCTATTCTACAATATAAAATACAGCCATTAACATGTGTGATGGATAGCCAAAAGCAAACACTGCGGTATGATACAATGGCTCTGACACAGCCTTTAGTCATAAGGAGAAGTTCATGAGCATTATTTACGAGAAGCGTGGGCGAGTTGCCTACATTACTATTAACAGGCCAGAGGCGCGAAACGCAATAGATTTTGCTACGTCTCAGGAATTGAGCAACGCATGGAAAGATTTCCGCGATGACGATGATTTATGGATCGCGGTACTTACCGGAGCAGGAGATAAATCTTTCTCGGCAGGAGCAGATCTGAAATCACTCATTCCGGCGCTTAGCGGGCAAGCAAGTAGTGGAGCGCAAGCATCAGAGGGAGTTGGAGATACCGGATTTGGCGGCATCACACGCAATTTTGAATGCTGGAAACCCATGATTGCGGCAGTAAATGGACATTGCCTTGCAGGTGGCTTCGAAATGATGCTGGCCTGTGATCTGCGTATTGCATCGGAAAATGCCACTTTTGGCCTGACTGAAGTGCGCTGGGGCATTATCCCTGCTGCCGGTGGTACACAACGATTGCCGAGGGTCATACCAGTAGCAAAGGCTATGGAAATTATCTTGATGGGAGAAATGATAAGTGCAGTGGAAGCCTACCGCATCGGACTGATTAATAAGGTGGTACCACAGGCGGAACTTATGAACGAAGTTGAGCGGTGGGTAGCCGTTTTGTTGGAACGAGGGCCGCTTGCATTACGTGCCGCGAAACGGGCCATGCTACAAGGAATGTATCTGCCTCTTGACGAGGGTATGCAACTGGAACAACGCCTCATGGGTGGTCTACTGCGCACCGAAGACGCTCGTGAAGGCCCAATGGCCTTCGCTCAGAAACGTAAACCAGAGTTTAAGGCAAGATAAATTGTAAACGCCAGGAACAGAGACGCCTGGCATCCTTGTTCCTGGCGTTTACGACGAACACGCTTGCATTACTTCTCCAGCACATAGGTTCCCGGTGCGGCAGTGATCGGTGGATATTTTTTACTGCCCATTGATGGCGGAGCAACCTGCTCGCCGGAACGAGGTTGCAACCACTTCACCCAATCAGTCCACCAACTGCCCTTGTGTTGTTCGGCACCTTCGAACCATTGCTCAGCATTCTTAACCGGTTTATCGTTTGTCCAGTAGCTCCTACCCTTGCTTGGTGGGTTGATCACACCGGCGATATGACCACTGGCACCCAGGATAAAGCGCGTTTTGC
>DATGJV010000700.1:0-2949 GCA_035295005.1 Ktedonobacteraceae bacterium
GAGGCATAGGGGTCCTGAAAGATCATCTGCACCCGGCGGCGCATCTGCCGCAGAGGTTCGCCTTCCATTTGCGATAAGTCCTGGTTGTCAAAGAGAATCTGTCCCGCTGTTGGCTTGTAGAGGCGCGCAATGGTACGCCCGATGGTTGTTTTGCCTGATCCGCTCTCCCCCACCAGCCCAAGCGTCTTTCCTCGCGGAATACTAAAACTCACTCCATCCACGGCATGCACGTACCCTACTGTGCGCTGGAGAACGATGCCTTTTGTCAGAGGAAAATACATTTTGAGATCGCGCACGTCAAGGAGCGTTTCGTTCGCTACCAGCGTATCTACCATGAACTATCTCCTTTATAGGAGGGCGCAATAAATTGGGCCCCTACAGTTATAGGGCGCTATGAATTGCGCCCCTACAGTATATTTGTGACTTCGCGGATAGCGGCTTTCTGGGCTTCTACTCTGGCCTGTTGCCTTCGTTCCGCGTAGGCTTGCTCGTTGGGATCGGTAATATCGGGCCAGCAAGCCTTGCGATGCATGGAATTTCCTGGCAAGGGGTCAAGCGGGGGCATGGTGCGACAGATGTTGCGTGCGAAGAAACAGCGCGGCATAAACGGGCATCCAGGAGGCGGTTGCAACAGGTCTGGCGGAGCCCCTTCAATGGTTCTCAGTTCCGTTTGCCGACTCTCATCCAGGCGCGGAACTGAAGACAAAAGGCCGAGGGTATACGGATGACGTGGATTTGCGAAGAGTTCCTCGGTCGGGGCCTCTTCGACGACCTTGCCCGCGTACATGACGACGACGCGGTCGGTCATGCCAGCGACCACGCCAAGATCATGCGTGATAAGAATGAGCGAGGTGCCAAACTCTTGACAGACAGCAACCAGTAGCTCCAGAATTTGCGCCTGTACCGTTACATCGAGCGCGGTTGTTGGTTCGTCGGCTATCAGCAGTTTGGGATTGCAAGCCAGGGCTATCGCAATCATCACGCGCTGGCGCATCCCACCGCTAAGCTGGTGAGGATACGAGTTGACGCGCTCGGATGCTGCCGGAATACCGACTTGCTCTAACAGGCTAACTGCACGTTGAAGGGCCTGGCCGTTGCTAAGCTTCAGATGGATCTTCAGCCCTTCGGCAATTTGCTTGCCGATAGGCATTGTTGGATTGAGGCATGTCATCGGGTCCTGAAAGATCATCCCAATCTGACTACCGCGTATTTTCCGCATGGCGCTTTCTTGCAGATCGAGCAAATCCTGATCCTCGAACAGGATGTTGCCGCCCGCGAACTCACCCGGCGGTTGGTCAATCAATTTCATAATAGAGAGGGCCGTAACGCTCTTGCCACAGCCGCTTTCTCCTACCAGGGCAATCTTTTCTCCCGGCCTGACCGCAAAGCTGACTCCATCCACAGCACGGATGAAGCCGGCCTTCGTTTTGAAATACGTTTTGAGATCCTGTACCTCTAGCAGATATTCGCCCAATAACCTATCCTCCTTATTATCGTTTGCTTTTTATCGCTCCGTCATGCGTGGATCGAGCGCGTCGCGCAGACCATCTCCAACCAGGTTAAAGCTAAGTACGGTAAAGAAAATGAGTAGTCCCGGCACAAACACAAGCCAGGGATTCACGCTGAAATAACCCTGACCATCGCTAATCATGTTGCCCCAACTGGCGAAGGGAGGTTGGATACCGAAGCCAAAGTAGCTCAGCACCGACTCAAGAATAATATTATTCCCCACGAGGATAGTTGCATTTACAATAATCGGCCCGGCGGCATTGGGGAGAATGTGCCGGAACATCAAGCGGAAATTCTTTGCGCCAATCGTGCGAGCCGCCAGCACGTACTCGCGTTCCTTGAGTGCTAAAAACTCACCCCGCACGAGACGCGAGGCAGCAGGCCAGACGAGAACGGCAATCAGGAGAATGACACTTCTCGGTGTGTGGTCAATGAACGAGGCCGAAAGGACAAACAGCAGCAGGTACAACGGAACCGATAAGACAACATCCGTCAGACGCATCAGCAGGTTATCAACGATACCGCCATAGTAGCCCGCGATTGAGCCGATACCCACGCCAAAAACAATGGCAACAAGCATGGAGGTGAGACCAATCAGCAGCGAGACCTGGCCGCCTGCCATAGCGCGTGCCAGTTCATCACGCCCAACATCGTCCGTGCCAAGCGGGAAGCGTAACGATGGTCCGGCAAGCGTTTCGGACACGTTAGATACGTTAATCGCGTTGGGATCATTATGTCCGGTTACGTAGGGACCCACAAAACAAAACAAAAACATGAAGAGCAAGATTGCCGCGCCTGCAACCGCAGTACGGTTACGCATGAAGCGGTCGAAAATGATGCGTGCCTGGCTGCGCCGCTTCTGCACCAGCGCCGGTGTCAAGTCCAGCATTGGTTCGTATTCATCTTGCGTAGTGGAAGTATTCGCCTGATCAAATATATCCACGATGCTCTCCTTCCCACAAAGAACTACGAATAGCGAATGCGCGGGTCCATCACTCCGTACAGAATATCTGCGATCAGATTGAACGCGACCACGAAGACGGCGCTGAGCAACAGCATCGCCAGTAACACTGGATAATCTCTGCTATCAAGCGACTGGAGAAAGAGTTGGCCCATACCTGGCCATGCAAAGACCCCTTCGGTAATAGCGGCCCCACCGGCCACAGTGCCAAAATCAATGGCAACGACGGTGATGAAGGGGGTAACGGCGTTGCGCAACGCATGACGAAAGACGATTGACGAAGGCGAGACGCCTTTCGCACGGGCTGTACGCATGTAATCCTGTCTCTTTACCTCAATCATGCTCGCACGCATATAGCGGCTCCAGGTGGCGATAAATGTGATAGCCAGTACCGACGTGGGTAAGATGAGATGGTTGAGGTGGTCCCAGGCGGCATTGAAGGCGTCGAATGTCACGCCGAACGTTGCCGTTCCTGAGGT
>DATGJV010000701.1:0-4117 GCA_035295005.1 Ktedonobacteraceae bacterium
AGCTCAGCGAGCGGCCCGCCTGGTCTGTCACGCTGCTGAGATGCCCTCCCTGATAACTCAGCGTGGTGAGATAGCCGTCGCGGTCCGTTTCCTGGGTCAGTTGCCCGCTGGCATTGAAGGTGTAATACGTCTGGCCCTGGACGCGGGTGAAGGTAAAGCTGCCATCTTGATGCTGCACCAGCGTAGCCAGCACCCGTGGAGGAGCGGTGTAGACACCTCCTGATAAGGTAAAGGTGACGGTACTGCCGTTCTCCTGGTTGACGGTGACACTCCCCTGTTGGATGCTGAGGGACAAATTATACGAGTCGGTCCAGCCCCAGCCAGGTGGGCCATTCTGGGTCGCGGCCCCGGCATTATACGTTCGGCTGAACAGCAGTGGTAGGCCCCGACCCGCAATCGAGAAATCCGTGAAGGTATGGTAGAAGTTGCCAGACAGGGTGTTGACCGACTGCTCCCTGAAACTTT
The DNA here is from genome assembly GCA_035295005.1 of Ktedonobacteraceae bacterium. Taxonomy (GTDB): domain Bacteria; phylum Chloroflexota; class Ktedonobacteria; order Ktedonobacterales; family Ktedonobacteraceae; genus DATGJV01. Next base: position 466 of record DATGJV010000701.1, read on the forward strand.
GGACGGACTTGCCACCGGGGTTGCCGCCTCCGAAACCTTCTGAGCCAGTCCACCCCTGCGCTAGAGACAGGCAGCCCTTCCACTTACAACCACGCGCCGGGGCTACCTGGGGCAGACCCCGGCTGGAATGGGTGGGCGACAGTGGCGCTTTCAGCATCGTCTCCCCTCGCGCTACCGGGGGAGCAGTAGACCCGATGAAGGCAAGCAAGGCGAAGATAACAACAAACCAGTAGAGTTTGACACGTGTTGATTTCATGCTATTCCCCATTCTTTCTGATCTCTACAAAGAGGTCTCAAAGCAATTTGAACATGACGGGTTCGCACTACGATGGACACATAACGGGTGCTTTTCATGGGCATTCTCCTCCAGGGAACTCACTATGTGGAAACCACGTCGCTGGCTTCCATTCCCTGTTCACAGTGTAGAGTCTTGCGAACAAAAACACATCGCTATGTTGAGTGATTCAGGCGACCACATTGGCAGACACATGTCCGGGGTAATCACTAAGTTGGGGGATATGCTGCTGAGTTTTGAGGAGAATGAAGATACCCATTAAGCTCTTGCCCACTCTCTGCCGATAAGAGACTGTAAGAGATATTTCGCCATCTTCCGGTATCCGTGACAGGTGCCTGGCTTTACATGAAACTCATACGTGGAGGAACCTATGACTGCTCAAACAAGCCTTGAATCGCCCACATCATCCGCATCCAATGAAATAAAACCGAAAGAGGCTACATCCTTACCAGTGCCGCACAATGAGCAGCAGCTACCGATGGTTTTGCGGACAACCGATCTGACCGTTTTTATGGTTCTCACCGTGTTGTTTATTGCCAACATCAACGGGGTGCAATTTGGTGGCCCGGCTGCCTTTCTTTACTGGACACTTGGCCTCGTCACGTTTTTAATACCTGGTGCCTTCGTCACGCAATGGCTGGCGCGGCGCTTTCCGGGCCAGAGTGCGCCCTATCTCTGGGCTACCCATATTCTCGGCAGGAAGTGGAGCTTCTTTGCCGCCTTCTGCCTCTGGGTCCCCGGCGTCCTTGCGGTCGTCGCGGTCACCCAATCAACTATCGCCTTCGTTCAATATCTTGAGCCGACCTGGTTTACCACAGCCGCGCAACAATGTATCGCGCTCATTATTCTGCTGGTAATCGCGACCAGTATTGCTTGCATACCGTTGCGCGTACTCAAACATATCCTGATGACATCGGTGGTACTGTACCTGGGAGTATTTGCCCTTATCGCTATGGCCGGCGCCATCTGGCTCTTGAGCGGTCATCCTTCCGCGGTCGCTTTCAATACTGGCGGACAATGGCAACTCAACGGCAGCAATTTCGCTCTCTACGGGCTGATTATCCTCGCACTCCTGGGAGTAGACATCCCTATTTTCCTCGGCGGCGAGATACGTGGCGGCACAAAAAGTATCCGCCGGGCCAGTAACTACGTCTGGTGGGGTACCGCTATCTGTTTAATCGCTTACCTCTGCGGCACCTTCGGCATCATGGTTATTGTTCCAGCCGCCCTGTCCGGTAATGACAGCGCCAGCATTCTCGCCATTCAAGCAGTCTTTGGCCCTTCAACTGGCACCATTGCTGATATCGTCCTTGTCATCAGCCATTTGAGCATCACGGTTGCTTATATCCTCATGTTTTCGCGTATCCTGATCATCACCGCCCATGATCGTCACCTGCCCGCTTCCCTGACACGGGTCAATCGTCGTGGGGTACCGGTCCTGAGCATTATGACACAATCAATCATCGTCGCGGTCGTCGCGTTGCTCTCCTTTATTATCATACCAGCACTCTTTGGCAGCCTCATACGCCCGCAAGACCTCGCGTATGAAATCTACAATGTCTTACAGGCAGGAACCTCCGCAATCTGGTCATTCTCCACGGCGGTATTGTTCATCTTTGTTCTCATGCTCATACGCCGTCGGGATGCACAGTTCAAGGTATCTATAAAGCAAGGCGTGTTCCTCATCGGCCTGTCGTTTGTAGGCATCGCCTCCTCGCTTGTCGGTATCTGGGCCACGGTCTCCAGTTCCTGGGTGCCAACGCTGATCCCCAATTATCGTTGGGCTCTCCTCGTCTGGAGCGTCATTATACTGACACTCGCCATCGGTTGGGTGAGCAGCGAGATACCACGCATGTATGCTCTGCTGAGCGAGCAAAAACGAGTGAACCATCGCGAAATAGCACTGCGCGAAGAGTTGCAGGGAGCCTATAACGAGCAACAGGTGTTGGTAGCACAGCAGCAAGAGCTGCTATCGGAGGTAGACCGGCTGTATCGCGAGCAAGCGCAGGCTGCCGTCACTGACGCTATCACCTGCTTACCCAACCATCGTGCTGTCATGAGTAGGCTCGATGAGGAACTCTCGCACTGCCAGCGCGGCAATCACGTCTGCTCAGTTCTCTTTATAGACATAGACCACTTCAAGCAGGTCAATGACACCTGGGGTCACCGCGCCGGTGACATGATATTACGTGAGGTGGCAAGCCGCCTGCGCAGCACCTTGCGTTTAGAAGATTTCGTGGGCCGTTATGGCGGTGAGGAGTTCGCGGTCATCCTGACCGATACTGATATCTCAGCGGTCAGCCCTGCTGCCGAACGTCTGCGCACCGCCATCAACTCAGAGCCATATTACTGGGAGGCCGATACTACTTCGGCATTTGTCCCCATTGCCATTACCACCAGTATTGGGGCAGCCGTCTATGGATTACATGGCGTCACTCGCGAAGCACTGATAGAGCATGCCGATCAGGGCATGTATCTTGCCAAGCATTCGGGGCGCAACTGCATGCGTATCGCCGATATAGACCTGGAAACATGCGAAGCACTCTCGCCTGAAAAAGATGAGCGAGTCGGCCACCAGGAACACATCAAAGACACTATGATTCCGGTGCAGACAGTGCAAGCCCTCACCGCCGTCGCCTCGGCACACGATAGGGGAACCGACGAACATGCACATCGTATGTTAACACTGGCAGCAGCGACAGCGCGACAAATGCAGCGTCCAGAAGAGGAGATGCACCTGCTGCAACTGGCCGCGCTCCTCCACGATATCGGCAAAATTGGTATTCCCGATGCCATTTTGCACAAACCCGGCCCATTGACCGCCGAGGAATGGGCCATCATGCGCCGCCATCCAGAGATTGGACACCAGATTCTGGCGCAGGTCGGCGGCATCTTCCAGCACCTCGCTGAAATTGTGGTCGCGCACCACGAACGCTGGGATGGCAAAGGCTATCCCCGTGGCATCGTCGGCGAAGACATCCCTATGAGCGCCCGTATCCTTACCGTCGTTGACTCTTACGACGCTATGACCTCACGCCGCGTCTACCGCGAGCCGCTCTCTCTTGAACACGCCAGAGCCGAACTACTGCGCTGCTCCGGCACTCAATACGACCCCAGTGTTGTCGAAGCCTTTCTCCACGTCCTCGACACGCACGAAGCCGCTTTAGTAGATAGCGAAACACAACACGAAACGTCACAAATTGAGGCAAGCCGCGTAGAGCAAACAGAGAAAGAAGAAGTGGAGACGGCAAATGTGTAACTTCCTCGATGGAAGAAGACAGACGCTAACATAATTAGAGGTGCGACTCATTTTTTGCATCGAGCCAGGGCACCCGCAAGGGGAATGCCCCTACTATA
>DATGJV010000702.1:0-4265 GCA_035295005.1 Ktedonobacteraceae bacterium
GACAGGAAACTCATGTTCAGCACGCACATGCAGTGCCATGCGACTTGTTACCATAATTTTCAGGTTCGGGCAAACAGGCAAGAGTTCCGCTACTTGCACAGCAGCTTTGACCACCTGCTCAAAGTTGTCCAACAGGAGTAACAGGCGCTTCTCGCGAAGGAACGATTTCAGGAGATCGAGGATGGATTGACCTGCAATCTCTTTGAGGTCTAAGGTTGAGGCAATGGTAGGAATGACCAGTGCAAGATTACTGATGGGAGCAAGGTTCACGAAATAGACGCCATCAGTGAAGCGATCACTGAGTTCGGCAGCTACTTGCAAGCTCAGGCGGGTCTTGCCAATGCCTCCGGGACCAATCAGAGTGAGCAAGCGCACGTCTTCACGGTGCAGAAGTCCCAGTACATTCGCTACGACCTGCTCACGTCCAACAAATGTCGTGGGTTGGACAGGTAGATTGTGGAAATGGGTGTCGAGCGTCCTGAGTTGCGGAAAAACAGCAGGCAAACCCATGATGACAAGTTGAAAGAAGGGTGTGGGATATTGTAGACCCTTGAGGCGATATACTCCTAAGTCCTGCAAGATCACTCCCTCTGGCAAATTATGCATCACCAGGTCGCGGGTCGTCTGTGAAAGGAGGACTTGCCCACCATGCCCGGCGCTCATGACGCGGGCGGCGAGATGCACGTCCAGACCGACGTAACCTTCAGCGGAAAGCTGTGGCTCGCCGGTATGCAGACCAATCCGCGTTGGTATAGTCACACCATTGGGCCAGGTATGAGCGGCAAGGGTACGTTGCATTTCCACGACGGCTGAGACGGCATCGGTGGCGTGCGCAAAGGCCACGAAGAAGGAATCTCCCTGTGTGTCCACTTCGTGACCGTCGTATGTATGGAACACAGTGCGCAAGAGAGAGCGATACTCTGCCAACACGTTCGGGTAGCGTCCGCCCAATCGTTGGAGCAGGTGCGTAGAGCCTTCGATATCGGTGAAGAGTAATGTAACGGTTCCCGTCGGGAGGTGTTGCATGCAGAACCTCCTTATTCCCGCTTCAGCATTCACGCGTTATAAAAGTATAGCATACATTAAGATCAGGAGATACGCTCCTCTCAGGTTTTCGACTCTTTGATGACGGGCCTATCGGGCATGCCTGGAACTCTGAATACCATGCTAACGGAGCCGAATTTTAGCTTGTCGCCGTGTTGCAACAATTCGGGTTCCATGGGGGTCAAGATTAGTTCACCAAGTTTTGTCTTGTTGACGCTTTTGAGGTCTTCGATGTAGAAAAAGGTTTCTTCGTAACGGATACGGGCATGTTGGCGTGAAACCGTCATGTTTGGATCAAATATGGTCAGGTCAATATCGGGCCGAATACCGCGTTTGGGGTCGGTGCGACCAATAATGACACTTTTCTGCAATATTGCCAGTCGCTGCACCTCCTGACCTTCTTTTTCGAAGCACAGGTTCGCATAAATCTTGACGCCCTCTGGCACAGCTCGCATGGTTTTGTCGTCGTCGTCGGCCGCCTCCTGCCCCTTGATAAGGGTTGCGCTTAATGTGACATCTCCCTCGACTGATGATATTTCTCTGGTCAGGCGCTGCCATTCGCCCGAAATTTGAGGATGTTGGAGCGGGATATTCTCCAAAGCTGTCAGAAATGATGCGGCATCAGGGTAACGCTCAAAGGGGTTCTTTGCCAGCGCACGTTCAACGACATTCTGTAAAAGAGGAGGAGTATCGTGCTTAAATTGCTGCATGCGCGGAACGGGCGCGGTATTCTGTAAAATGCCGGTTTCGGCTGCATTGCGCCCTACAAAGGGTAGCCGTCCGGTGATTAATGCAAATAACAGCAACCCCAACTGGTATACATCGCTACGAGCATCTACCATACCGCCATTGATCAGTTCGGGCGAGGCATAGAGTGGATCGAGATAGCCAATATCACCGGTTTGCTGACGGGCAATATAGCCCAGTGATTTGAGCAGGGTACGCAGCCCAACGTCATCAAGCTGCACACGATCAGTGACGTTTACAGCATCTACCGTAATCAGTGGTGGACGCATATCTATCCCCACACTGCCATTCTCGTGCAGGATTTTTACACCCTGGGCCAGTTGTCGCGCAATATCAAGGGCGCGTTCGATGGACACATTTTCGTTATCCAACACGTGTTGCAATGTCATACCACGGGGTGGGTCGGTAGCGATATAGATGCGATTGCCATCTATGCCCCAATCATGTACGCGAATCACATACGGCGATTGTATGGAACGTCGTCGCTCCAATGGTTGGAGTTGTTGTTGCACAGTATAGACATCAAAGTCAGGTGGGAACTCCACGACTTGCAGCCCCACCACGTCGTTGGTATTGCGGTTATACGCGGTATAGGTGGACAACATTCCCCCGGAAGTAATCACCTGTCCTACCATGTAGACACCGCCGATAAGCCGGGAATCGCGCTGTGACATACTAACCCCCTCTGCCAGCGAGCAGCGATTAATTATACAACTGCTGCTTTACGTAATCTTTAATGAGTTGCCAGTTATTGTTCTGTGGCAACAGGATATATTGTCCACCTGATGATGAGTCCATCAGGACATTTTGATTGCTCAAACCCACATGGTGCGCGTCATTGAGGTCCATTTTCAGAGCAAATTGTGCCAGGTCAGCCAGAGACAGGTTTGTATAGACGGTCTTCTCCAATGCTGAGAGGGCGCTATACATACTGGGCCACGTAGACATTGACTTTACCTTTGATAACGCAGCTTTGATGATAATTTGCTGACGAGCTGAACGGGCAAAATCGGTACTTTCCGCAGGATTATTGAAGACATAGCGAGCACGAGCATATTCAATAGCGGTTGCACCATTCATATGCATCATGCCTTTAGTAAAGGTAACGGTGATCCAGTTTGGATTAATGCTGGGATCATCATTGGCGGGATAATGCGCACTGAAGGAATCAGGCACATAGACATCCACACCACCAATCGAGTCAATGAATTCCTTAAAGCCCTGGAAGTTGATGGTCAACCAGTATTTCACATCCAGACCGGTGATTAACGAGACTTTTTGTGCCGCCGCATCTCCTCCTGCAACCGGATCGGCATTGTTATACTTTGCGGCATTTTCGTATACAGAATTGATTTTTCCGTAGTTCCCTGACCCTTCAGGAACCTGCACCCACAGGTCACGCGGCACAGAAACCAGGGTTGTGTGATGGCTTGACGGCAACAAGCTCATCACCATCATCGAGTCGGTCAGATACGCTCCATCATGACCGGCACCACCATAACCCAGTACAAGGATATTTACGCGATCGCTCGTGTTCATGTACCCCGTCTGCGTACTCAGTGGTGATTGCGTCGAAATCGCGGAACCAAAGGCTAACACCCGTTGTCCCAACACGCCCCCAATAATCAGAAGAATAACAAGTATTACGAGAACGCTCAGACAGCCTATCGTGCAACCGCGCCGTCGAGAACGCCGCCCTTTTTTGGTAGGCGTTGCACCAGGAGTACCCGGCGCTTGATCTGGTTGATGATATGGATATTGCGGCCCAACAGGTGCTGGCGCGGGAGCAACAGGAGGTATCTGCTGGTTCCGTGGTAACTGCTGCTGTGGTGAATATGCTCCGGGTCGTGGCTGTTGTTGTGCTGGCTGACCTTGCTGAAACGTTCCCGGTTGCCCGGACCGGCCTTGCTGGGCCGGTGGCTGATTTGAACCATGAGGATAGTAATAGGGTTTGCGCCCAGCCGATTTTGGGGCGTCTTTAAAACTGCCAATAACCAATTTACCCTGCTGTCCCTGTTGAGGTGTGGGAGGGCGACGTACTGTCGGTTCTGTAGGATCATCTTGATGGTAATATTGATCGTCGTTCATGAATAATTCCTTTTTCTAGTTACAGATATATTACAACAATTGGCAATGCTATACACCCTCCACCATACCCTACTATGAAAAGAACAAACGGTATCCTATAGTATAAACGATTCACATTAAGAGAGGTTACGTCTTCAGGATACCCGCGAGGGGTATCCTGAAGAAACTACTTCTTACCACTCCATGGTTGCACGGCGGTACGGTCTCTGCCATGCTGCGCCGCCACAATCTCGGCCATAATTGCCAGAGCCATTTCTTCCGGTGAGGTTGCGCCGATATTCAGGCCAATCGGGCCATGAATGTGACTCAATTGCTCATCGGTTACGCCCGATTGTTTCAGACGCTCGCTGCGCTCTTCGCTGGTCTTGCGGCTGCCAATCGCGCCA